>CAZMPE010000077.1:0-9113 GCA_964567955.1 uncultured Phycisphaeraceae bacterium
CGCAGACCATGGATCTGGCGGCCTGCCGCGACATCGAGGCGGAGCTGCATGGCCTTGAAGACGGAGGCCATGGCCCCGGCGCCGAGTTTTCCCAGCACGCGGAACCCGGGGATCTTCTGCCCGCTGCGCTCCGCCTCGATGATCTGCTTGAGGCGAGCGATCTGTCGCTTGGTAACGTACTCGTTGTCGACAAGGAGTTGCACGAGCGAACGCTCGTTCTTCTCCTCGCGCATGGCACGAGCGGTCTCCAGGCAGTGCTGGACCTCGTCCGACGTCGCCAGCCCCTGGTCGACCACCAGGCGTCCGACGAGCGTGTCGACGTTGGTGCCGCCCTTGGCCAGCTCCTGGACCTGCTCCTCGGCCACCTCGGGCGAGACCGGTGGCTGGGCCGGCTTCACCTGGTCAGGGCCGAACTGCACCGGCACCGTGTCATCGCCCCGGTGATCCGAGCGAGACAGCGGCGAGGTCTCCGAAAGATCCGATTCACGCGGCGACTGGCTCATCGCTCCCGATTCAACGGCCCCTCCGGGGTGCGGACGCGAACGCTAAGTGACGCGTCGACCACTGTCAACGCTCAAGGAATACGCCTTCCTTGCGTACGCCCCCATTATCGGCGTTACGCGGCGGGGCCTTCTCCGGTTCGTCGAACCGATTCCCGGTCTCGATCCTGCCCCCCCGGAGCGTAGGATTCCCGGTCGGCCGGTCAAAACTGCGCGACTGGGAGGTGCAAGATGGCAAGGGTGGCCGTAGTGCTCGCCGGGTGCGGGAAGGGCGACGGGAGCGAGATCCACGAGGCGGTCAGCATCCTCGTCCACCTCAGCAGGCTCGGGGCGGAGTACCGCTGCTTCGCGCCCGACGGCCCCCAGGCTGATGTCGTCAACCACGCCACCGGAAAACCGGCCGGCGAGAGCAGGAACATGCTCGTCGAGTCCGCCCGGATCAGCCGCGGCGACATCTCACCCCTGGCCAAACTGACCGCCGGCGATTTCGACGCCATCGTCTTTCCCGGCGGATTCGGCGCGGCCAAGAACCTGTGTTCGTTCGCGACCGATGGCGACCGGTGCACGGTCAATACGGACGTCGAGAGGGTGATCAAGGAGTTCCGCAGTGCGGCCAAGCCCATCGGGTTGTGCTGCATCGCGCCGGTGCTCGCCGCCAAGGTGCTCGGCACCGCGGGCGGTGGACCCGGGTGCAGGGTGACCATCGGTGACGACGCCGCGACAGCCGCGGCAATCTCGAAGATGGGCTCTTCCAACGTCGCGCGCAAAGTCACCGAGGCGGTCATCGACGATGAGAACAAGGTCGTGACGACGCCCGCCTACATGTGTGACGCCAAGCCCATCGAGGTCTTCGAAGGCATCGGCCGCATGATCGAGGCGGTGGTCCGCCTCGCGAAAGGCTGATCGGCGTCGACCCGCGAGCCCTGACGCCTGCCGTGAGCCCACCAAACGACCCGGCCGATTCGCCGGCGATATGCTTCCCGCCATCGATAGCCCGCCTGTTTCTCATTGTTCAGGCATAGAGCGCCCGGCGGGACATCGAACAACGCGGCCCTCGCGGCCGGGTTGTTGATCCGGATCGAACACCGATGCTGGTCACCGAAAGCCGGCCGCGCAACCTGAGGTGGTTCCACGCGGGACCGATGCTGTTCGGCGACTGGGGTACCAGCCGCCTGTATGTCCTCGGGCTGGCGTTCTACTACACGGCTCACGCGTCGGTGCTCTACCTCGCCGTGATGTCGGCGCTCATGGCGGCCGTCGCCTGGGCGTACACGGTCGTCTGCCGCTGCCTGCCGGACGGTGGAGGTGTTTACGCCGCGGCCCGGCCGCTCAGCCCCACCACCGCCGTGGTCGGGGCCACTCTGCTCATGGGCGGGTACATCATCACGGCCTCGCTCTCGGCCATCGAGGGGATGCACTACTTCGGCGCCCCGCACGGCGCGGCGGTCGTGCTGTCGCTCGCGGCGATCGCCGGGATCGGCGCCATCAACTGGTTCGGCGCCCGGAATGCCGGGCGATTCGCGCTGGGCGTCGCCCTGGTTGCGATCTTCGCGTCGATGTGCCTGGCCCTGCTCTGCCTGCCTCTGTTGCCCAAGGGGCTCTCGACCGTGACCACGCACGTCGACGGCATGAACTCCCCTTTTCAGCGCTGGGAGTCGCTTGTGCGGATCGTCCTGGCGCTCTCGGGGGTCGAGGCCGTCGCGAACATGACCGGCCTCATGAAGCGGCCAGTGGCCCGCACGGCGAAGCGCACCATCTGGCCGGTGCTCGCCGAAGTGATCGTGCTCAACATGGTCTTCGCGATTGCACTCAACGCGCTCCCCGGCATCGCGGACGTGCAGACACCCGATTACGTCACGCACGAGATCAGAGCCGGCATCGCCAGCGACACGGTCCCGACCGACGTCCGACTGTACCGCGATACGGCCCTGAAGGTCCTCGCCACGCACTCCGGCACACAGGCCTTGGGCGCGACGGCCGGCCACGTCATCGGCATCGTCACCGGCGTGCTGTTCGGACTGTTGCTGCTGTCCGCGGTCAACACCGCCATCATGGCCATGGTCTCGGTGATGTACTCGATGGCGCAGGAACGCGAGCTGCCGCGCTCCTTGGCGCGCCTGAACTACTCGGGCGTCCCCTCCATCGGCCTGGCCGCCGCGTGCCTGCTCCCGGTCATCGTGCTGCTCGTGGAGGCCGACGTCAAGGCGCTCGGCGAGCTCTACGCAATCGGCGTGGTCGGCGCGATCATGATCAACTTGCTCAGCTGTGCCGCCAACCCCAAATCGGAGGTGGGGCGATGGGAGCGGATCGGCCTTTGGACCATCGGCGGTCTGATGACGCTGATCGAGGCGACCATCGTCGTGGCCAAACCGAATGCCACGATCTTCGCGGGCACACTCATCGCCGCCGTGCTGTGCACGCGCTGGGGGCTGAGCGTGATGAGGGGGCCACGCCCCGAGGCCGCCATGGCCGAGCCCGCCGCCGGGTGGCTCGCGGAACTCCGGGCGGCGCCGGTGCAACTGGACCCGTCGAAGCCCCGCATCATGCTCGCGGCCCGGGGCCGGAGTCAGGCCGAGTACGCCGTGGACCTGGCCCGCCGGCGCAAGGCGAGCCTCTTTGCCATGTACGTCCGCACGCTGCGCCTCATGGACGTTCAACCGGGCATGGTGCCGCGCGTCGAGGACGACGCCGATGCCCAGCACGCACTGGGCACCGCGGCGGTCCTTGCCCGTCAAGCCGGCGTCCCCTTCGTCCCGATCTACGTGACCAGCACCGAGATCGCCGACGAGATCGTGGACTACACCGTGACGTTTGGTTGCGACACGCTGATCATGGGGCGGACCGGCCGCTCGATCCTCGCCCGCGCGCTCTCGGGCGACGTCGTTGCCCGCGTCAGCACGCTCCTCCCGGAGGGCGTCACGCTCATTCAGCGGGCCGGCGGGGCCCCGGTGCCAGCGCAGCCTCCCGGGTCCGCGCCGAACGGCGACGAGCCGCCGCCGACCTGAACGACGGCGCGGCTACGCTTGGTCGATGAGCCTCACGGACGAGACCCCTGATCCCCTTCTGGCCAACCTGACTGGGCCGCAGAGCGATGCGGTGCTCTGCACCGAGGGCCCGCTGCTGATCCTGGCTGCCGCCGGTTCGGGCAAGACCCGCGTTATCACCCGGCGCATCGCGCACCTGGTCCGGTCCGGAGTGCCCCCCTGGTCGATCCTGGCGCTCACCTTCACGAACAAGGCCGCCGGCGAGATGCGGGCCCGAGTGGACAGCCTCGTCGGCGCCGGTTCGAGGGCTAGCCGCGGCCTGACCGTGACGACTTTCCACTCGCTGTGTGCGCGCCTGCTCCGCCGGTACGCCGAGCCCTCCGGTCTCGCACGGCTGCGCCACGACTTCACCATCTACGACACCGCCGATCAGACCGATCTCATGAAGCGCGTACTCGAGTCCCTCGACCTGAGCGGCTCGAACTGGCCCCCTCGATCCGTCCTCTCCACGATCAGCGCCGCAAAGAATGACCTGGTGGACGCCGCGGCGTACGCGGCCGGAGCGGGCGACTTCTACACGAAGACCGTCGCCCGGATCTACGCCGCGTACGAAGCGGCCCTGCGGACTGCGAACGCTGTCGATTTCGACGACCTCCTTCTGCTGACCGCCCGGATACTGCGTGATTGCCCGCCCGTGCTGGCGGAGTGCCGGCGTCGTTGGCAGTACCTGATGATCGATGAGTACCAGGACACCAACAAGGCGCAGTTCCTGATCGCGGCGCTGCTCGCCGCGCGCGACGGACCGGACGCCGGCCCGCCCAACATCTGCGTCGTGGGCGACCCCGACCAGGCGATCTACGGTTGGCGCGGCGCCGACATCAGCAACATCCTTGACTTCGAGACGCACTTCCCTTCGGCCCGCGTGATCACGCTCGGCGAGAACTTCCGATCCACGGGCCCCATCCTGGCGATTGCCGACCGCCTCATCCGCAACAACCAGCGCCGCAAGCATAAGGACCTCTTCACGCGCCGGCCCGGCGGCGACAACGTGGAGGTTGTGCTCTGCCGCGACGAGCACCACGAGGCGGAACTCGTGGTCGACTGGTTCAGAAGTCTCAACGGCGATTCGGCCGAGAACTCCGCGGGCGGCCCGGCGTGGAAGGACATGGCGGTCTTCTACCGCACCAACGCGCTCAGCCGCGTCATCGAAGACGTCCTCCGGCGCGCCGGCGTCCCCTACGTCGTCGCCCGCGGCACCGCCTTCTACCAGCGCGAAGAGGTCAAGACCGCGCTGGGTTACCTGCGCGTTGTCGCCAACCCCGCCGACGAGGTCTCGCTCCGCCGCATCGTCAACACACCCACGCGGGGCATCGGCGATGCGAGTGTTTCGCAGGTCGAGGTCTACGCCGCCGGCGCCGGTCTCGGCCTCTTCGAAGCCATGCGGTCCGCCGAGTCGATCCCCGGTGTTTCGGCGCGGGCCCGCGGCGCGCTCGCGAAGTTTGTCGCACTTTTCGACGCCTGGACCGGCGCCGGGTCGTTCATGGGAACGGGCGTTCCCGTCTCCCTCGCCGACCTCGTCGCGCGCGTCCTGACCGAGTCAGGGCTCGAGTCGATGTACAAGGCCCGGGCCCACGCCGCACGCTCCGAGGCCGACGCCGAGCGCCCCGAGAATCTCGATGAACTGGTCTCATCCGCCGCGGAGTTTGAGTCTCAGTACGACGCCGCGGCGGACCCGGGGACCGAGGGCCCGGGTGGCCCTCCACTGCTCTCGATGCTCCGCGCCTACCTCGAGTCGGTCTCTCTTGTAGCGGATGCCGACACGATCGACCCGTCGCGAGGAGCCGTGACGCTCATGACCCTCCACGCGGCCAAGGGTCTCGAGTTTCGCGCGGTGGCCATCATCGGCCTGGAGGAGGGCATTCTGCCGCACTCACGCGCCAACGAGTCGGACGCTCACCTCGAAGAGGAACGCCGGCTGTGTTTCGTCGGCGTCACGCGGGCGATGCGGCGCCTGCTTGTCACGAGCGCCGCCACTCGCACGTTGCGCGGCCTGGCCGAGCGCACCATCCCAAGCCGCTTTCTGCGCGAGTTCGGCAGGGACGGTGTCGCCGTCTCCGATCAATCAGATCAGTTCGGGGAGTTGGAGAGCGGCCGTGGCGTCGGCCGGCCCTCTGAAAGGACCGCCCCACCCTTCCCGGTCGGCTCGATGGTCCGCCATCCGCAGTTCGGCCTCGGACTGGTCGTGTCCGTGACTCCGGGCGCCCAGGCCCGAGCCGAGATCAAGTTCCGCGACGCGGGCATCAAGACGCTCGTGCTCGAGTACGCACGCCTGCAGCGCATCACGTAGCGGCTCAGGCCGGGCGGATGCCGCGATAGAGTTGCTGCACGCGCTCCGCCTGCTGCTTGCGGACCATCTCAAGGATCACCCGCGAGATCTTCCACCGGGCCGGCCCGGCCTCCGCGTCCGGCGCCGCCGTGGCGCAGTGCTCGCTGACGCAGTGGTACAGCAGCTTGAAGGCGTCGCGCGGCTGGTGCATCTGGTCCAGCGCATCGACGAGGTCCTGCCGGGTCACGTCCTCGGCGAAGAGGTCGAGCAGGGTGATCGGCTTGGCCTCGGCGGGCCGGCAGGCCCGCAGGCGCGCGTCGCACAGGTCGTACAGCGTGGCGCCCGTCCAGCTGAGCCGTTCGATCAGGTTCTGCTTGTCGAGGCGTGCCTCCTCGAAGAACGCACTCGACTCCTTGAACAACGCATGGCGCAACTCGGTCGGCAGCAGCAGCTTGATCCCCACGCCCTCCTGCTGCAGGAACTTGTTGTTCAGCATCGGCCAGACCACCGAGCGCATCCGGCCCGGGTCGCCCCTGATGATCGCGGGCTCGTCCACCCGGTCGACCACCACGATGATGGTCGCGAACCCGAACGGCGCCAGCACGCGCCGCATCCGCCGGACCATGGCGTATCTCGGCTCGTCGGAGTCGCGGAGCGGGATCGTTGCCTGGTCGCGGAAGACCGGCTCAAGCTGCCGCAGCGACCGTGCGTAGGAGAGTTCGCTCCGCCCCGAAACGCGGACCTGCCGGCGCAGTCGCCGTCCGAGCCGCAGCATGGCGAGCCGATCCCAGATCGACCGCTTGACCAACGCCAGCCCCCACAACCCGAGCAGAGCCAGCAACGAGTACCGGAACCCCTGCGATTGCTGCAGGCCGGGGTCCACCACCACCGCCCACGCCGCCACCAGGGCGACCGGCGCCCATCCCGTGAAGGCCAGCGCCGTCCACAGCACGTACGACGACGGAAGCGGCAAGCGGAGCAACCGCCGCAGACGTGTCGTGCGGGCCGGCGCCTCCTCGGCGCGGTCGTACACCGCCTGCAGCAGCAGGATTTCACGCCGCGTCGCGGCGTCGAGCTTGCGCGCGGTCTTGCGCGCCTCGGCGCCGAGACCGATCGGCTCGTCGGATTTCGCGGCCCCGAGCAGCTCGTCGACCACCCGCGGCACGACCATGGCCAGGATGCCGTCGATGTGATCGAGGTGACGCAGCTTCTTGAGCGCTTCGTCCGCCGTCGTCTTTGCCCCGACGAATCGGGCCGCGTACTGGTCCAGCGGCTGGTTGAGGTCGTCGTACGCGACGAGCAGCGCCCGGCTCGTGGGGTGGATGGCGTTGAAGAACTCAACGCGCCGGGCGATCTGCAGCCGGATCGCCGTCTTGCCGCTCCCCTTTTCACCAAAGACGATCGCGCTCGATGGACGCGACAGGTCCCCGAGCACCTTCTCGAAATCCGCGTGCATCGCCGGCCTCTCGGCCCCCGTCGGCGCATTGGGCGCCCCGGGGGTCGGGATGAGCCCCACCCGCGCAAAGACCGCGTCGTGCCGGGCCTCCTCGCCCTGGAACGGGTTCTCCGCAATGGACCAGAATTCGAGGAACTCGGTGAGGGTCATAATCCGCGGCCGGTTTCGGGAACCTTATCCGTTCGGCGCTCGCGGGACCGCCGGCCCCGGCCGCCGTCAGTGCGCCACACGCTGCCCGAGAAGCGGCGAGAGCTGCGCCAGGGCCTTGTCCAGGGCCTTCTTGTCGCGGGCTTCGACGTTGAGCCGGAGCAGCGGCTCGGTGTTGCTCATGCGCACATTGCACCACCACCCCTGCGGCTTGAAGCAGTCGATCGTGACGCCGTCGAGTTCGTCAATCGTCCCTCGCGCCGGAGTGCCCGGACCGAACGCCTTCTTCAAGGCGACAATCGCTCCGTCCTTGTCCTCGATCTGGAAGTTGATCTCGCCCGACTGCGCGTAACGCGCGATCGGTTTCATCAGGTCTCCCATCGACTTGTTCGTGCGCGCCAGCACGGTGAGCACCGTGCACATCGCGATGGCGCCGGAGTCGGCGTTGAAGTTGTCGCGGAAGTAGAAATGGCCGGAGACCTCGCCCCCGAAGACGCACTCGTGCTCCGCCATGAGCGCCTTCATGAAGACGTGCCCCACTCGACCGCGAACCGGACGCCCGCCCGCCGCCTTGATCTCCTCCTCCACCGCCTTGGTCGAACGAAGATCGTAGACGACCGCGGCGCCCTTGTTCCCCGCGAGGAAGTGCCTGGCCAACAGAGCCGTCAGGTGGTCGCACGGCACGATCCGGCCCTTCTCATCGACCACGACGCAACGGTCCGCGTCGCCATCGAAGCAGAACCCCAGGTCCGCCTGCTCCTCGATCACCGCCCTCTGCAACTGCGCCAAGTTGCTCGCCACCAGCGGATTGGGCTCGTGAACGAACTCTCCCTTCGAGTTCTCGAAGTTCAGTTCGACGATCGTCAGCCCGGGGACGTCCGAACCCTTTTTGCCGAAGATCCGCGGGATCATCGTCCCGGCCATTCCGTTGCTCGCGTCCACCACCACCTTCAGTTGCTTGCCCTTGAGGTCCAGGAACGACCTGACGTGCCGCCGGTACGCCTCCCAGAGGTCCCGCGGCTCGACCCGTCCGTTCTGCGGCGTCATCGTCTGGCGGTCGACCATCGCCGCGTTCTTGCGGATGTCCGACAGGCCCGTCGTTTCGCCCACGGGCTTGGCCAGACGCTTGGAGATCTTGAAGCCGTTGTACTGCGGCGGGTTGTGGCTCGCCGTGGTCATCACCCCGCCTGCGCAATCGAGATGGTTGATCGCGAAATAGATCATCGAGGTGTCCACGAGGCCCACATCGATCACGTCTCCCCCTTGCTGCGTGATCCCCTTGATGAGTTCGGACGTCAGGGACGGGCTCGATTTGCGCATGTCCCGTCCCACCACGATGTTGCGCATCATGGGCGTGGCCTCGCCCTCGGCCAGGGCCTGGTCACGCAGGAACTTGCTGCAACCGTAACCGATCTGCCAGGCCATCTGCTCGTTGAGCAGGTCGGGATACGTGCCGCGGATGTCGTACGCCTTGAAGACTCGTCCGAGCATGAAGGGTTCCTTGAAGACGGTGGGCGTCAGGGTAGCACACGAACACGGCCTCGGCGACGGGACGGCGCTAGTCGGCCCGAGGCCGGACCCCCTCGGGCAGCGACCGAAGGAAGACCCGTCCGTACGGCTTCGTCACCAGCCGCGGATCGAGCACCACCACGCGTCCCGAATCCGTGCGCGAGCGGATCAACCGGCCGAAACCCTGCTTG
>CAZMPE010000078.1:0-9099 GCA_964567955.1 uncultured Phycisphaeraceae bacterium
TGCGGAAGCCCTGCGCGTGCAGGTCGTCGTTGAGTCCCCTGGGGTCGGGGAACTTCATGGCGTCGAACGTGAAGCAGCGGAAGCCGTCCATGTAATCGATGTCGAGCCAGATGACATCGCACGGGATGCGCCGCCGGCGGAACTCCGCGGCGAGGTGGCGAACGCGGGCCTCGGGCTCGTAGGACCAGCGGCACTGCTGGTAGCCGAGCGCCCAGCGCGGCGGAAGGGGGATGCGACCGGTCAGGTCGGCCAGCGCGGCGACGACCTGCCGCGGCGTCTCGCGCTCGATGACGTAGACCGGGAAGGGCCCGCCCTCGGCGCGAAACGTGATCGCGCCGTCAAGCTCGATCGCGCAGCGGTACGTAGTGTCCGCGAGCACGCCGAAGGATGTGCCGTCGGGGCGGACGGCCAAGACCCACGGGTGCGACTGATAGAGCGAAGGGCTGGAGTCGTTGTACTCGGAACAGTCCGTGTTCCAGCAGATGGTGCGGGCGCCGTTGCGGAGGAGTCGGCCGGCGATCTCGCCCGTGCCGTAGAGGCTGGTGCCTTCGGAGACCGCGATGCGGGCGACCGTGTGTCGAGGGTCGCGGGCGAACATCGGGCGTGCGCCGAACTCGCGCGCCACGGGGCCGATGGCGGCGCGGTCGCGGGTGAGAGCAAGCGTGGGCGGGGGCGATTCGCCCGGGGCGACGGGGGGCAGGAAGCGGGCGATGCCGTCGCCGATCAGCTCGGCTCGCTCCGCGTGGGTCCAATGGAGGTCGGGATGTTCGGTGTTCATCGGGTCGGGCGCTCTCCGAATCCGTTCTTGGTGCGTGTCCGCCGGGTTGTGAGATTAGGCGATCGGACGCCGGATGTCGCCCGGCGCGGCGGTGGGGGTGCAACGCGGGGGTCTGGTTTCCTAAAGTGTCAGGCGGGGATGCGCTCTTGAAAGGGGCTGTGATGTCGCGGACACGATCTTCTCTCGTTCACGGGCTGGGCGCCCTCACTCTTGCCCTGGGGGGGCTGCTGCTCGCCGGGTGCGAGTTCGGAGGGGCAACACACAAGGAAACACGCCGTGCTTCGGCGCCCGCGGCGACGCTGGGAGCGATGAGCGTCAGCACGCACAACGGAGGCGTGAGCATCTTCCGCGTGCAGGATTCCGAGCTGACGATCGTGGCGACGCTCAGGGCGCGCACACCGGAACGCCTGGCCGCGATGACGGTCGTCGCCGAGCAGGACGGCGACGGCGTCCTGGTCATCTCGCCGAGGCCGCCCTCCGGCGGCTGGAGATCCAGCGAGGGCTGCTCGCTGGAGATCGGCGTGCCGGCCGGGTCGTCGGCGCGCGGCGTGAAAGTCCGGACGAACAACGGGCGTATCGCGCTGGCGGGGACCGCGGGCAAGGCGGACCTGCGCACGTCGAACGGGCGCGTGTCCGTTTCGGATCACGACGGCGAGATCGTGGTGGCGACCAGCAACGGGCGCGTGGAGCTGACGGACGTCGCGGGCCCGGTGGACGCGGACACGTCCAACGGCTCCATCACGATCCGGCTCCTGCCGGGCGCGCCGGGCCCGCTCAAGGCGGATACGTCGAACGGGTCGGTGACGGTGGAGCTGGGCGCGGCGTTCGCGGGCGACCTCGCCCTCAAGACGAGCAACGGGTCGATCGACCTGCCCGACGGCTGGAGCGGGGCCAGCGTTTCGCGAGCCTCTCGGCGCAGCGCGCAGGTGCGGATCGGCGAGAGCGGGGTGAAATCCTCGGTGACGACCAGCAACGGTCGGATCGCGATCCGCCTGGTGCGCGCGGGCGAGTGAGCGTCAGTCGCGCGGGTACCGCTCGAAGAAGGCTTTCTGCGACTCGACGGTGCCGATGAGGATGAGCTCGTCGTCGCGCTCGAGAACGTCGTCGGGGCCGGGGTTGATGCGGGTGGCGCCGGCGTGCCGGATGCCGATGACCGTGCACCCGGTGTCGGCGCGGATGGTCGTCTCGCCGAGGCGGACACCCCCGAGGCTCGGCGGCACGGGCAGGCGCACGACGTCGACGCCCTCGGCGACCATCAGGACGTCGGACCGCCGGAGCAGGTTGAAGATCGCCCCCGCGCCCATCGACGCGTAGGACATCACGAAATCGGCGCCGGCGCGGTGCAGCGTCGCGACGGTGCGCTCGAGCGTGGCGCGGCTGATGATCTGGATGTCCGGCCGGATGCGACGGCACAGGATCGTGAGGTAGGCGTTCGTGTTGTCGTCGTGCGTCGTGATGATGACGGCCGGCGCCTTCATGATGCCGGCCTCGCGCAGGACGTCGAGGTCCGCGGCGGAGCCGACGACGGTGCGGGCCGGATCGCGCACGCGGGCGCGGTCCTGCTCGATGACCCGGTATTCGACGCCGCGCTCGATCAGGGCGCGGGCGGTGGCCCGTCCGACGCGGCCGGCGCCGACGACGACGACGGCCTCGCCGGAGACGTTGTAGATCGCGAAATGCTCGTCGTAGTTCTGGAGCTGCGCCTGCGTGCCGGCGAGGACGAGAACGGTCGAGGCGGAGATGGTGGTGTCCGGGCCGGCGGGGGAGAACTTGCCGCGCTCCCAGACGCCGACGACGCTGACGCCCAGGTCGGAGAGGCGGTTCTCGCGCAGGGTCTTGCCGACCAATGGGGTGCGCGCGGCGTTGGCCTCGGCGATGATGACCTCGTCGAACCGCCCGATGGCGTGGGTGATGGCGTCGCCGCCGAGGGTGCGACGGGCGAGCGACTGGCCGAGCATCTCGCCGAGATCGAGCGCGTGCGTCGCGCCGGCGAGCCCGAGGACATCGACGGAATCGGGCCCGTCGGCGGTGGCGATGATCGGGAGTGTCGTGTTGACCGCGCGCGCGGTAAAGGCGATGGTCGTGTTGGCGGCGTCGGAGGCGGTCGTGGCGACGAGCGCGGCCACGCCGAGCCGGGCCTTGCGGTACGTCTCCGGGTCGTCTAGCTCGCCGACAAGGACGTCGAGCCCTTCGTCGTGCAGGCGCAGAGCCTCGGTGAGCTCCGGGACGATGAGGACGTAGGGGTAGTCGTGCTGGCGGAGGCGAGCGACGAGGGCGCTGGTGACGGGGTCCAGACGCGTGATCACGACGTGGCCGCGCATCGACTCGGGGAGCTGGCGCGGGGCCCGCGCCTTCTGCTGGGCGTCCACCCACGGGGCGTAGAAGAACTGGATGAAGGTGAAAGGGAGGAGGACGAGCAGGAAGATGATCCCCGAGAGGAGGACCAGCATGGAGAAGATCCGTCCGAGGTCGCTGGAGAACGTGATGTCGCCGAATCCCAGCGTGGACATCACCGTGAGCGTCCAGTACAGGCCGGTGAGCCAGGAGTGCCGCTGGCCCTCCAGTTCCATGAGGTAGTGGAACAGGATCGAGTAGGTCACGACCAATCCCGCCAGGACGAGCAGGAACCGGACCAGCATGAGCGCGTTCGGACGGCCGGTCCGCTTGCGCAGCATGAAGGCGAGTTGTGACGAGAGGTACTTCATGCGCGGGTGTGCCGGGGGCCGAGGATACGGACGGGCGGTCCGCGCCGCCAACGCCGGGGGCCGGGGGTCACTCGGGGGCGGCGTCCGGCGGGTCGGTCTCCTCCCGGCGGATCTTCTGTTCCAGGGCGGTCAGGCGTCGGACGGCGAGATCGAGCCGCCGGCCCAACTCGCGGATCTCCTCGTGCGACTGGTCGGTGGTCCGGTCGGCGAACGCCGCGGCTTCTTCCAGCCTCTCCAGGCGTTCCTTGTCGGTTCGGGCATCGGGCATGTGACGGACTCTAGAGCACTCGCTACCCTGTCGGCCATGTTGACATCACGAACGCGTTTTCTGACCGTGCTGATCCCGATGTTGGCCGTGCACGCCGACGACGAGGCGCTGCTGATCCGTCCGTCGGGCGTCACCGTTCTCGATCTCGTCCAGCCCGAGGAGTCGGCCGCGGCGATCGAGGAAGTGAAGAAGTCCGGCGGATTCGCGACCGAGGGGACGAGTTGGCTGACGTTCGGCGCCGGGATCGGGAGCGAAGGCGACGAGTCGACGGACTACAACATCCACGTCGCGTACAGCGAGTTCATCGTGGATCGCATCGAGGTGGGCGGCGAGCTCGGGCTGTGGTACTTCGATCAGAAGATCGACACGCAGTACGGGATCAACCCGAACCTGGTGATCCGCTGGCACTTCCTCCAGGGCGAGGACTGGACGGTCTACGCGGACGCCGGTGTCGGCGTGCTGATCGCGTCGGGCGATGTGCCCGACCTGGGGACGTCGTTCGGGCTGATGCCGCGGGCGGGGGTCGGGTTCACGCACGCGCTGGGGAGCGGCGGGACGCGGGTGCAGCTGGGTCTGCGGTGGCACCATGTGTCGAACGCGCGTTTGAGCGGCGACGCGAAGAACCCGGCGCGGGATGCGCCGTTCCTGTACGTCGGGATCATCAGCCCGTTCTGACGGGGATCAGCCGGCCTCGGCCATGGGCGCGGGCGTGTCGAGCCTGCGGACGCACATGCGGTTGCGTCCGGAGTTCTTCGCCGCGTAGAGCACCTTGTCGGCCAGTTCCAGCCACTGCTCGGGGGTGAGTCCGGGGCTCATGGAAGCGCCGGCGAGGCCGATGGAGGCGGTGACCTGTCGGTCCGGGTGGCGCGGCCACTCGATGGCGGCGATGGCGGAAAGGACGCGATCGCAGACGATCGTCGCCTGTTCCGTGTCGGTGTCGGGCATGATCAGGGCGAACTCTTCGCCGCCGTAGCGGCAGGCGATGTCCTCCTGGCGGCATTCGCGCTGGAGCGTGCGGGCGATGCCCTGCAGGACGGCGTCGCCGGCGGGGTGGCCGAACGAGTCGTTGATGGACTTGAAGTGGTCGAGGTCGATGAGGGCGAGGGAGAGTTTGCGGCTGTGCCGTCCGGCGCCGGAGACTTCGTCGGCCCATCGGTTGTCGAAGTGGACCCGGTTCCAGAGGCCGGTGAGGCCGTCGATCTGGGCGCGCTGGGCGAGCATCTGGACGAGCTGGTAGAGGCGGAGGGCGGCGCGGACGCGGACGCGCAGCTCGGTGAGGTTGAAGGGCTTGGTGATGTAGTCGACGGCGCCGAGGTCGAAGGCGGCGACCTTGTCCTGCGCGCCGTGGAGGCCGGAGAGGACGATGACGGGGATGTTGACGGTCTGGGAGGTGTTCTTGAGCCGGCGGAGCACCTCGAAGCCGTCGATCTCGGGCATGTCCAGATCGAGGAGGATGATGGCGGGCTCGATGGTCATGGCCATCGACAGGCCCTCGGCGCCGGTCGAGGCGGCGACGAGCTGGAGGTCCTCGTGCTTGAGGCGCGCTCGGAGCAGGCGGTGCACGTCGACGGAGTCGTCGATCACGAGCACTGTCGGCTTTGACTCATCCTGTTGATTCGGCTTCGGGCCCATAGTGTGGTTGGAAGAACCGTGATGTTCGTCGGTGTTGTTCAGGAGCGGGTCTGGGTCGCACGGGCGCACAGATCGATCAGGTCGTTGAGCTGGCGGTTGAGTCCGTCGAGGGCCTCCGGCGCGGGGTCGGTGCGGAGGCGCGATTCGACGGCGCCGGCGGCCTCGCCGATGGCGGGGAACCCGTATCCGGCGCTGGCGCCGCGGAGTTGGTGCGTGAGCCGGCGCAGGCTCTGGGCGTCGCGCGATTCGAAGGCGGCGCGGAGCGACTGGATGCGCTGGGGCAACTCGTCCACGAAGAGTTCAACGAGCTCGGCCATTTCCGGGTCGTCCGCGAACTGGCTGCGCAGGGGGACCGCCTGAGATGGACGGGGACCGGCAGGATCCATGATCACCTCATTTCCTAGGTGACCATCGGCGATCCGTGCGACGGAGTGAATCCTCCGATAGATCTTGCCCGGGCACCCCCCTGAACGAAGGTGACCGTCCTCCGGCCGGTTACACCTCCCGCCCGAAGCGGGTGAGGGGCGGGCCTGCGGCGTCAAAAAGAATGACCCCACGGGGATTCGAACCCCGGTTTCCAGGATGAGAACCTGGCGTCCTGGACCGGACTAGACGATGGGGCCATCTCTCGAAAAGACAGCGGGGGTACGTTATCGCACCCGGGGGCGGGGTCAAGGGGGGTCAGGCGGTGACGGCGAGCCCGGCCTGGCTGCGGCGGAGCTGGGAGAGGGCGTAGACCGCGGCCTCGGGCTCGGTCTTGCCGACGACGGCGCCGGCCGAATCGCCGGAGGTGGTGCGCCACTCGGCCCGGTAGCAATCGAAGAGCTGGACGTGGCTGAGGGTCAACTCAAAGCCGGCCTCGCGGAACTCCGCGGCGACGCGCCCGGGGCTGGGGAAGACGCGGCCGTCCTGATGGTGTGCGCAGCCCGACGTGTCGAGCGTGTTCCACCCGGTCGCGTACAACTCATCGATCGCGAAGTCGAGCCCCATGTTGTCCCCTTCGGTGCGGAAGCGCCCCAAAGCCGCCGACAGAACGAGTCTCGGTCGCGGCCATGGTAGGTGGCCGTCGGCCCCCGTGTCCACACGGGCGGTTCTAGGACCCGCGGAAGAGCACGAGGACGAGCACGTCGTAGAGGGCGTGGGTGCCGACGACGAGCCCGAAGCCGCGCACGATGAACAGGACGCCGAAAAAGACACCGGCGGCGAAGAAGAAGACGGCCCGGGACCATTCGATGCCCGCCCCGGACGAGAGGTCGTGGTAGACGGCGAAGGCGACGGCCTGGAGGACAACGGCGATCAGCCGGCCGTGGGCCTCGCTGACGCGGCAGATATCCACAAAGACCATGTGCAGGAGCAGAATGCCGACCATTCGGAAGAGGAGCTCCTCGTAGAGGCCGGCCCCGATCGAGATGGTCAGGCGGGCCTGCCAGTTGAGCGAGCCGAGGTCCGCGATGGGGGCCGCGGCGGTCGCGGCGTGCTGGATGAGCAGGCTCATCACGAGGAGCGGGGCGGTCCAGAGGACGGTCTCGACGGCCATGCCGGCGAGGACAGCGGGGCGGAGTCGCCAGTCGTCGTTGCGGAGGACGTGGCGCGCGAGCAGGACGGTGACGATGACGAGCCCGGGGAGGAAGAGGCCGGTGGCGCCGAGTCCCTCGAAGAAGCCGCTGATGATGCCGCGTGCGCGTACGTCGCCGATCACGCCCCGGGCCGAGTCGGTGAGGTAGCGGACCGAACCGATCTCGTAGAGGACGATGAGGGGCGCGAGGAAGGCGAGGATGTGCAGGGGCCTGTTCGACAGTTCGAGGTATCCGCCGAGGGCGCGGTCCGTCGCGGGCGCGCGAGGCGGTGGTTTCGTTCGGCCCATTCGGTGAGAGGGTAGCGGCTCGGCAAAAGCAAAGACCGCCCCGTGCGGGGCGGCCGTCGATGAATCTGGTCGTGCGGTTCGGTCAGGCCTTGGCGGTCTTCTTGGCCTTGAGGGCGGCGCTCATGCGGCTCTTGCGCCGTGCGGCCTGGTTCTTGTGGATGACGCCCTTGGCGGCGGTGCGGTCGACGATCTGCGAGCAGGAGCGGAACTCGGTGGTCGCCTCTTCGACGCTGCCGTGCGCGAGCTTGTCGCGGAACTTCTTGATGGCGTCGCGCATGGTGCGGAGGCGCCAGCGGTTGTTGGCGTTGGCCTTGCGGGTCTGACGGACGCGTTTCTGGGCCGAGAGAGAGTTCGCCATCGAGCGTGGTTCCTTGACCGTCGGGACGGGGGAGGCGCGCCCGGGTCGGGCCGCGAGGGGAAGTATCGCTCCGATCCGGCCGGAATCAAGCCCGAACCCTGTTCGCGACTTGCCGGGAGGGTACGGGCGGTTTAACCTACCGCCGCTTCCTGTGCGGGCGTAGCTCAATTGGATAGAGCACCTGACTACGGATCAGGAGGTTAGGGGTTCGACTCCCTTCGCCCGTGTTTCTGCCGTCGGCGGGCCAGTTTCCGCCCCGGAGCCCCGGATTCTGGCGGTCTCGAGCCCGGCCTTGCACGAGAGGCCCGGGCCTTGGCCGCCTTTCCTCTGGATGCCCGGGGTGTCCGGGAAGGTCCCGGATCATCGGGCGGGCTAACACCGGCGGGTCGCGGCGCGTCTTCCTTGGTGTGGGACGGGATGTTCCACTTTGAAAGGAGACCGTGATGAACAAGCCTTTCGCGTTTTTCGCTGCCGCGATCGCCGCGGGGTCGATCTGGTGCACGTCGGCCGCGGCGGGCCCGCCGCTGATCTGTTTCCCGTATGAGATCGGTGAGGCCCGGAGCATTCCGTGGGGCGGCGACGCCTTTACGCGGTCGTCGGGGTACGACACGTCGAACCTGGTGAAGGACACGCTGTCCGTGCTCAAGACGGAGAAGTCGGCGCTGGTGCGGATGGAGACGATCCGTCGTGCCGCGATCTATCTTCGGGATGAGAAGTCCACAGCGCGCGCGGTCGAGCTGCTGGCCAAGGCCTCGTGGAAGGCGATGGACATCGAACTCGAGGGCGAGCGGACGGGGAAGGCCTCGCACGCGAGCGCGGCGTGGTTTGACGCCGGGTTCATGGCGGCGACGTTCCAGCAGATCGGGATCGACGTGGGCTGGAAGCCCGGCGTGGGCGAGCACGTGCACGGCTACACGTGGGTGGCGAAGGCGCTGGCGGGCGCGGGCGACGACCCGGAGATGGAGTTCGGGGCCGCGGTGATGCTGGCGGACCGTCGATCGGGCTCGTACAAGGGTCACCTGGTTCGTGCGTTGCAGGGCGCTCCGCCGGGGTCGCCGATTGCGAAGAGCATCGCGTCGAATCCGGCTCTGGACAAGAAGGAGATCGAGGCCATCCGTGCCGGATCGGAACGTGCCAATGCGGGCGGCGGTCGCTGAGGCCCGGTCGGGTCCGGAGTCGGCCCCGTCGGAGACGAGCGAACTGGTCGGCGCGGCCCGCCTCGGCGACCGCGCCGCGTTCGCGCGCCTGCATGCGTTGTATGCGCCGGTGGTGCACGGGATTCTGCTCTCGCGCCTGCCGCCGGGGGAGTCGGACGACCTGGTGCAGGAGGTCTTTCTGCGGGTGCTGCGCCGGCTCGGGACGCTGCGGGACGACCGGGCGTTCCCCGCGTGGATCGCCGCGATGAGCCGGAATCTCGCGGCGACGTTCTTCCGGCGTCGTCGGGCGACGGCGCGTCCGATCCCGGACGGGGAGGTCGCGGCGGCGCCGGGTCCG
>CAZMPE010000079.1:0-9095 GCA_964567955.1 uncultured Phycisphaeraceae bacterium
CAGCTGGGCATCCACGTCGCCACCGTCTCGCGCGCGGTCGCCGACAAGTACCTGCAGACGCCGCGCGGCATCGTCCCGCTGCGCAAGTTCTTCACGGGCGGGCTGGCGACGGAGAGCGGGCAGGACATGAGCTACGAGGCGGTGAAGGCGGCGCTGCAGGACGTGGTGGCCGCCGAGGACAAGGCCCACCCGCTCAGCGACGATGCGCTGGCCGAGGCGCTCAAGGCCAAGGGCATCGAGATCGCGCGCCGGACGGTCGCGAAGTACCGCGACCAGCTGAGCATCCCCAGCGCGCGGATGCGCAAGACGTTCTGATGCCGCGCCATGTCATTTGACTCCCGCCAGCCTGCGCACGGTCATGTCGAACGTCCGCACCATCCGCGCGTGCACGCCGTAGACGATCGCCACGTACACCGCCGCCCACAGGCAGGCGCCCACCAGGAGCGAGACGCGCGTCGCCGCCAGGTCGCCGTCGCTGCCGGTCACGGTGTCCGCCGCGGCGTTGGCCGGGTCCACCAGCGCGTAGACCAGCGAAGCCGGGCTGAACGCCGCCAGCGCCGGCCCCACGTAGGCGAAGTCCGAGCCCGACTTCCAACCGCACAGCCCGATGAGCCCCGACGCCGCGCCCACCACGCCGACCGTCCCGACCACGGCGCTGAGCGTCCCCTTGCTCCCCAGCGACCAGTGCAGCCCCGCCATCGCCGCGGCGGCGATGAACGGGACGATGACGATCGCGGCGACGAGGCCGGCCTCGGGGAGGAGCGCGGGCATCGTGAGCGCCGGTCCGGTCCACCCTTGGGGCGTCACCGTGACAGTCACGCCGCCCGAGCGCCCGAGCCCGTCGACCAGCACGTACAGCCCGGCGAGCAGGAGCGTCCCGATGGGCACGGCGAGGAGCGGAAGCAGGTACGCGATCAGGCCGCGCAGCTTGCCCGTCAGGTACTGGCCGGCCTGGATCGGCGTTGTGAGGAGCAGGTCGAGCGTCCCGTCCTCGCGTTCACGGCTGATGGCCGTCGCGGACATGTTGATCGCGACGAGCGTGCCGACGGCCAGTTCGCCCCAGACCGTGGCGAGCAGGGCGATCTGGAACTCCTTGGCCGTCATGCTCCCGCCGTGATAGAAGCCGATCAGCCCGACGCCGAAGAGCGCTCCGAGCCCGATGAATGTCCAGCGCGCGACGATCCGGCCGAGCGTCGCGTTGCGTGCCGCGGCCTCGCGCCAGGCGATGGGGTTTGTCCAGACGGCGCGTGGCGGGCGGAACTCCGACCCGGCGGCGCCGAGGCCGAAGAGCCGCCTGTACCAGGGCGTGGTCGCCGCGCTGTCGCTGCCGGTGATGCCCGCCATCCCGCCGCTGCGGACCGTCAGGGTTGAAGCGCCGATCAGCAGCGCCGAGAGGATGAACGTCCCGACGCACCAGGTGGTGACCGGCGCCTGCAGGAACCAGGCGGCCATCCCGGTCTCGGGCACGCCGGGCCCCGGCTCGGCGCGCGGATAGCCGGAGGGGTTGAGCAGGGCCTCGAGGGACAGGAACGGATTGAGGGCGGTCATCCAGGTGACGCCGTTGCCGCCCGGGCCCGCGCCGCGCCCGACGAGCCGCAGCCAGTAGTCCACCGCGAAGGTGATGGCGATGTAGCTGACGACCGAGACGTAGAAGGCGAAGACCGCGCGCTTGCCGACCAGGCGGCTGACGGAGAGCGCGATCGCGATCGTGCCGACGAGCAGCGCGGCGCACCCCGCGACGGCGTAGCTGGCGAAGATGCTCCGGCCCGGAACGCCCCCGAAGTACTGCGTGAGCGCGAACAGCGGCAGGCTGCACGCCAGCAGCGCGATGATGAAGAACAGGCGCCCGAACAGGTTGCCCAGAACGATCTGCAGCGCGCCCAGCGGCGTCGTGAGCAGGATGTCCCACGTGCGCGGGTTCGACTCCTGCGCGATCGCCCCGGCCATGAAGACCGGCGCCAGGATGCAGATCAACCCGATCTGCAGGTAGGCGATCCAGCTGAAGCTGCGTGCCCCGGCCGCGGCGAGATCGCGGTAGGAGAGCGCGCCGCCGCCGATCAGCAACAGCGACCAGAGCAGCACGACGATCAGCACCGCGAGGTACGCGGCACGGATGTACATGTGCCGCTGGCGCCGGGACCCGTTCTGGACGAGCCGGACCGCGATGGGATTGGTCGGCCCCAGGCGCAGGAGCCATCGGAGGATGACGGGCATGGCGAGGATGCTACCGGGGTCGGCGCGTCCGGGTTCGGGCCCCGCGGGAAACTAGGTTGTGCCCCCGCCGCCCGCCCGGCTCTCCCACTCCAGGGGCCCCAGGGGAGCGCCGCGGGTCAGGTCCTCGGGGCTGCTCGTTCCGGCGGCGCGGTCCTTCAAGAGTCGAGCGGCGATGTCGCGGTGGCGCGGGGCGTTCTCGCGGTCGCCTCGAAGGCGATAGATCGAGGCGAGGTACCGGTGCGCGTCGACCATCCCCGGCTGCATCGACAGGGCCACGTTGAAGGACTGGATCGCGTGGTCGTAATCGCCCATCCACGTGAGCGCGACGCCCAGCGTGTAATGCGCCTCGGGGAAGAAATGCTGGAGCGCGAGAGCCTGGAGGCAATGGTCGACGGCCTGCTCGAGCTGCTTGCGTCCCGCGGCGACGAGCGCAAGGCCGTGGTGCCCCCGCGGCTCGTGCGGGTCCGTGCGGACCGCCCGCTGATAGAGCCGCTCGGCGTCGTCGTACCGATGCAGAAAGACGTAGACCGTGCCGAGCAGGTAGTCGAGCTCCGGACGGTCCTGGGATTCGCGCTCGGCCTGTTCGAGCACCGCCCCGGCCTCTTCGAGTTTCTGCTCGGCGAAGAGCGCGGCCCCGAGGTGGATCTTCGCGTCCGGGTGTTTCGGTTGCTCGCGGAGGAAACGCTGCAGGATCGAGCCGGAGTCGGCGAACCGCCCGACGTTGTGGTAGCACTGCGCGAGATTGAGCACGTACCGCGGTTCGTTGGGGACCTGCGCGGCGAGTTCCTCAAAGATGGTCAGGGCCTCGCGGACCCGGCGCGTGGACATGTAGACGATGGCGAGGTTGAAGCGTGTCTCCCGGGCGACGAGCGTGAGCTGGGCCTGCACATCGCCGGAAGGAGCCTGGATATAGCCGAGATCGACGAGCTGTTTCATCGCCTCGCCGGCTTCGAAGGGATCGACGCGCATGCTCGCGGGGTGCTGGCCCGACTCGCCTTCGAGCGGGTCCCAGGAGAAGACGCGCTCGATGTCGGGCGGTGTCTCGAACGCTTCGACAAGCACCCGTCCGTCCATGTCCGCGCCGATGGGCAGCCCGAGCAGCGTGAGCGCGGTGGGGGTGATATCAAGCAGGCTCGCCCCGTGGACCCGGTCGCCCCGGTTGATCCCCGGTCCGGCCATCGCCAGCACGCCGAGCGGGCGGTGCCAGGTGGCGTCCATCGCGGCCATGGCGTCGTCGAGTGACGGCTGCACTTTGGGGCGAAGGTGGTCGCTGTGGAAGCCGTGGTCGGAGAGCAGAATGACCGCCGTCTCGGGGCCGGCCAGTTCGAGCAGCTTCCCGAGCATCAGGTCGTGCAGCTCGTAGATGCCGCGCATCACGCCCCGGAAGAGGTCGAAGTCTCGCTCGGAAACGTGGGACATCCGCGGCGGGTGATACTGCATGAAGTGGTGGCCGATGGTGTCGATGGTGTCGTAATAGACCATCGCGCAGTCCCACGGATCGCCGGATGCGAGCAGGGTGGTGGCGACGTTGTGGACCGACGAACACTGGGCCACCAGGCGCGCCAGCAGATCAAGGCGACGATCAGGGGGCTTGATCTCGCGGAGGCGCGGAACGAGAGCGAGCAGTTCATTGCCCGTCAACTCGCCGGGATGAAGCCGCAAGTCGGCGACGCGGCTCGACTCGGACGATGGGTGCACCGCGCCCGGGATGAGCGGCCACGGGGCGTCAGGCCTGGCGGGAGGGCCCTCCTGGAAGAGATTGGAGACGCACACGCCGCGGATGGGCTCGGCCGGGTGCGAGGCGTACCAGGAGACGACGTGGGTGGTGCGCCCGGATTGCGAGAGGATGTTCCAGAGCGCCTTGGTGCGCCTCGTGGTGCTGCAGGCGATCCGCAGGCCGCCGCCGCCGGGCTCGGGCTCGATGAAGTTGAGGACCCCGTGCTTGTCGGCGGTCTTGCCCGTGGCGATCGAGGTCCACAGCAGGGGAGAGAGGATCGGGTGGAGCGTCGAGAGGTCGCCCCGCACGCCGCGCTCGATGAGCCCCTTGAGGTAGGGCATGGCCCCTTCGGCGAGGAGGGGGTCGATCAGCTTCCAATCCGCGGCGTCCCAGCCGATGACGAGGAGTTTGCGGGCGATCGGCTCGGGCATCGCGGATGCTATCGGCAAAAAAGACATGGGCGGCCGCGAAGCCGCCCATGCGAGATTCGAATTCCGTCAGACCGGCGGATTACTTGCGGCGACGGCCGGCGAGGCCGAGCCCGCCGAGAGCGAGCAGGGCGAGGGATCCCGGAGCGGGGACCGCACCGGCGTTGATGCCAGCGCCCGCAACGTCTTCGTACGCGTACTCAACCAGCGTGCGCTGGGTGACGGTCGCGCCGAAGGCCACCCGGAACCAGCCGTAGTGCACCTGATTCGCATTCGCCTCGTTCTGGAAGCGGACGCCGATCAGGGTGTTGCTGCTGTTCAGGGCCCACTGCGAGGTATTCGAGCTGGTGTTGCTGCTGAAGGTGTTTGCGGCCGAGATCAGCGCGCCCGGGACCATGTTGGCCGCGTTGAAAGGCGCGCTCGACACGTACACGCCGCCCGCCGGAGCCGCCGGGTTGAACAGCCCGAAGCCCGTGCTGGACCAGGGGTTGATGTCCCAGCCCGGAACGGTGGCGCCGCCGGTGTTGCCGGGCTCGTTGATGGCGCCGGTGACCATGTTCAGGTACAGGCCGTTGGTCGTGGCCGCGATCGGAATGTTGACCACGCCGCTGTGGATGATGGCCGCGTCAGCGGACTGCTGGTGAACGCCAACGACGGCTGCGGCCGCGGCGACCGCGGAGCACGCCACGAAGTGCTTGTCCAAACGGGACTTAATCGACTGAAGCATGAAGAACTCCTCCTAATTGACGACGGATCAGGTATTCCCCTGATCGAGGAAACCGCCAGCAACACATGTCATATTCGTGGCGGACTCTCTCTCCTCGCGAGCGCCCACACTGGCCGCTCGTTTCAATCGAAGAGTACCCGGATTCTGACCCCTTGCAAGGCCGAAACAGCCTGATTTTGGGGGATTCTTCCCGGGTGCCATTGTGGACCCAGAATCTGCGAATCTGGGCCGTCATATGCGGCATGTGTTCGGTTGTTATGGGACCTTCCTGGGGCCGGCCAGTCCGCAGGATGTTCCACTGAGCGACATGCCGGAACGGCTGCGACTATCGTCGCTCCGCCATGAACCGACCGAGCGCGGGCGAGATCGTCGTCGTATCAGGACTCCCCCGCTCTGGGACATCGATGATGATGCGGATGTTGGAAGCTGGTGGGATCCCGATCCTGACCGACTCCGTACGGCGGGCCGATCCGGACAACCCCAAGGGGTATTTCGAGTTTGAGCCGGTCAAGGAGACCCGCCGGAACCCGGATTGGCTGAACCGGGCTGACGGGCACGCGGTCAAGATGGTCCACACGCTCCTGCGTGACCTGCCCGAAGGGCGGCGGTACGCGGTGGTGATGATGCACCGGGACCTGGACGAGGTGCTGGCTTCGCAGCAGAAGATGCTCAATCGGAGCGGGCGGACGGGGGCGGCGATACCCCCGGAGGCGCTCAAGAGAGTGTTTGCGGCTCAACTGCAGGACATGAAAACATGGATGGCAGAGCGGGCCTGGTTCAGGCGGCTCGATGTCGAGTACGCCAACGTTGTCCGGAATCCGCTGGCCGAGTCGGAGCGCGTGGCGGCGTTCCTCGGAGTGGCGACCGCCGGGGCTATGGCCTTGGCGGTCGATCCTGCTCTGTACAGGAACCGGCGACAGCAGCCCGGCGGGTCTTCGTGAGCAGTTTCTCACTGAAGGGCTGTATCCGGCAAGCCGCGATTGGCTCGGTCATGTCCCGGCGGCCGCGCAGCCCTGATTGCTTTCGGATGGGCCTGGTTCAGGGTGTATGCGAATGTCGCGACCTCCCCAGGAGGCCAGGCACAGTCTGGGGCGTGCCGCGAGGCCACTCGCTGTGTACGACGGCGGATTCCATCCTTCCCAAGTTCTCAATCCGTCCCGGCCTGTCCTCAAAGATGCGCATGACTCGAGTCGCATCCTCAGGTGCCGGTCTCACGCATGATGACTGGTGACAAAACCCCTATGTTCTTCGGCGTTTTCTAGGGGTTTCCGGTCGAGATTCCATTGACACGCGCGTCACCTTGCTGGTATCTAGTGGGGCTGGAGAAAGAGGGACCAGCACCCCATTGAACTCGGTGCCCCCTTTGTGTGCGATTCGGTTGCTGCGTGCGCGTCGTTCCGTGGACGATCCGCGCCGCAGGTGAGAGGCCGGCGCTTTCGTGGGCTGACACTTCGAGAATTGGAGAGACCATGAGAACGACAATGTTGATTGCGGCGACGGTTGCTGCGGCGGGCCTGGCGGCGAGCGCATCGGCTCGTCCGATCTTCCCCGAGGTCGAGCCGAACGACACCAAGGCTCTGGCGAACATGTTCACGCTCGGCGACGGCGACGGCGTCACGGGAACATCGACGGGCACGTCGACGGTGACCGCGGGCCTCACGAGCGCGGACTACTTCCGCATCAAGAACGTGGCCCGCCCGCTCGGGATCTATCAGCACCGCATGACGCTGACGATTCCCGCCGGCCAGACCTCGTTCAACACCGCAACGATCCGCGGCGTGAACCAGATCGCGGCCGCGGCGGGCCCGTGGCCGGGCCCCGTGGGGACGGCCGGAACGACGGACACCACGATGCAGACCGGCTCGTCGCTCCTCGCGGCGAACACGCGCACGGTGCAGTGGTACGGGTTCGGCAAGCAGGAGGAGTTGTACTACCGCGTGACGGGCTCGACCGCCACGGCGGGCGCGTACGAGGCGACGCTCTCCAGCACGCTCATCGTGCCGACGGCGATCGGCGCGTTCAACCCGGGGCCGATCACGATCTCCACGATGGCGGGCACGGCCGACACGGATTTGTGGGTATACGACTCCAATCTCGATCCGATCGCCGGGTACGGCAATGACGACAACTCCGTCAACGGCGGCGGCACGGGCGTCGGGCTGCAGAGCCTGCTGACCAGGACCTATGCCCCGGGGACCTACTACATCGCGATGACCAACTTCAACTTCGCGAATGACCAGGGCTCACCGAGCGACGATGACTTCCGCACCGGCGCGATGATGGACTTCGCGGGCGTGGCGCTGAACTCGTCGACCACGACGTTCGCCTCGATGCCGTTCGAGATCGGCGAAGCGGGTGGCCCGCTGACGACCGTCCCGAACTCGAAGGCCGGCGCCTTCGACATCAGTTGGTACCAGTTCGAGGTCATCCCGACCCCGGGCACGGCCGCCCTGTTCGGCCTCAGCGGCCTGCTGCTGGCCCGCCGCCGGCGCGCCTGATCCGTACGTGAAAGTGTCACCCCGACCGCCCGGCTCACGCCGGGCGGTTTTTTTTTCAAGGTCGGGCGCGGACGAGCGCGCACTGGCCCATGGACCGCGCAGCGGAGCAACGGATCGGACTCGAAGGCTTGATGTCTACGGTGTTTTCGGGTTGTCAACGGTTCGTTCGGCCTTATACTGGCCGCCTCGGGCCGGGGCCTGATGCCGGATCAGGAGAAGCCGAGCCGTTGGGGTCATCCGGACGATTGGCGCGACCGCGGTGTACGCGGTGGAACGTCGCAGGGAAGGGCCATGAGCGACTGCTCGCCCCGCCTGCGTCGGCGTTCGTGCCGGTCCGCCCTTGGAGCGATGAACGAGCGGGCGCAGGTCCCGCGAAAGGAATGGCGAGATGCGATCGGATCTCAAGGCGATACTGGCGGTGGGGGCGGCGGCGGGCCTGGCGTCAACGGCGGTGGCGCGTCCCATCTTCCCCGAAGTCGAACCGAACGACTCGAAGGCCGCGGCCAATGCGGTGCCCCTCGATGACGGCGACGGCGTGAGCGGGACGTCGACGGGCACATCGACGATCACACCGGGTCTTGCGAGCGCGGACTATTTTCGTATCCGCAACGTGGCGCGGCCGGCGGGGGTCTACCGGCATCGCCTGACGTTGACCGTGACGGGGACGTCCTTCAACACGGCGACGATCCGCGGGTTGAACCAGGTCGCGGCGGCGGCCGCCCCGTGGCCCGGCCCGGTCGGCACGGCCGGCACCACGGACACCACGATCCAGACGGGCTCGTCGGTTCTGGCGGCGAGCGCCCGAACCGTGCAGTGGTACGGGTTCGGCAAGCAGGAGGAACTGTACTACCGCGTGACGGGCTCGACGGGCACGACGGGGGAGTACACGGCCGTGCTGTCGACGGAGCCGGTGGCCGTGGTCGACCTGGGGACGTTCGCGGTGGGCGCGATCACGCTCAACTCGATGAACCAGACGACCGGCGACACCGAGTTCTGGGTGTACGACTCGAACTTCGACGCCATTCCGGGCTGGGGCAATGACGACAACTCGACGCTCGGCGGCGGGACCGGCGTCGGGCTCCAGAGCATCCTGACCCGCGACTACACGGCGGGCGTGTACTACATCGCCGTCAGCACCTTCAACCTGTGCAACGACCAGGGATCGCCCTGCGACGACGACTTCCGCACGGGCGCGATGCTCGACTTCCCCCACGCCGTCGCGAACTCGTCCACTTCCCTCAACGTCTCCACCAACTTCCAGATTTCCGACTCGGGCGGCGCCTCGCAGGTGGTCGTCAACTCGCACGCGAATGCGTTCGACGTGAACTGGTTCAAGATCACGGTCGGCGCGGCCGGCTGCTACCCGGACTGCAACAACGACAACCTCCTCAACATCGCCGACTTCGGCTGCTTCCAGACGAAGTTCGCGCTCCAGGATCCCTACGCCGACTGCAACGGCGACACGTTCTTCAACCTCGCCGACTTCGGCTGCTTCCAGACCAAGTTCGCGC
>CAZMPE010000080.1:0-9089 GCA_964567955.1 uncultured Phycisphaeraceae bacterium
AGGATCTGCACGGCAAGGTGGATGAGAGACTGCGGTAACCCGCGCACTTTGCGATGTCTCGCAATTGAACTGGGCACAGAGCGAACGGGGCTGGCGCTGGGCGATCGGGTCACCGGGCTGGTGTCGCTCGTCGGGGTCATCGAGACGCCGCTGGCCGAACGTGCGCTGGAGCCTGGCGACGACCGACATCATCGAGTGGCCGCGGTCGACCGTGCGTTGCTGACGTGGAAGTAGACCATGGCACAAAGTCTTCCGGCAGCGGGGTTGCTTTGTGTGCATTTGTGATGTCGAGTCTGAGAGGGCATCCGTGAGCAACCTCTCTGATCGTCGTGCCTCGCCTCGTTTGACAGTCGTACTCAGTTTTGCGGCTATGTCGTTTGGCGTACGTCAGTGGGGGGCCTTGGCCCAGACGAATCCGTCGCCGGATTACGGCGAGGCCTGCGGCCCCCTTAGGGCAACGAGCCAGGTCTATGAACCGGGAGTACGTCCCATCGGACCGGTCATTACGAGGTGGAGCGACTACAGCGGCACCGACCCCGATCCGGTGGCGGCTGCCTATTTCTATGCGTACAACCAGTCACCTCTTCCGCCAACAATCCCGGACAACGGGCGCTACGAGACCTGGCTGAGCCGTGTCCTGATCGATTGCAGCCTCGACGCCAACGGTGATGGGACCACCGACCTTTTCGACCTTGGCTCTTTTGAGGCGATGTTCGTCAGTGGCGCTTCTCGAAGTGATTACCGGGCGGACGGCGTGCTCACCGTCGACGACTTGATTGCGTACACGATCGACCTGATCGGGCCCCCGTAGCCCGTCACTGCATCAACGGAGGACCGCCGATGTCATCGCGAGTAGTTGCTTCTTGCGTTGCAACCGCGCTCATTACTCCGCCCGTCATCGCTGACGAGGCTGTGATTCTGAATGTGCAGTTCTTGCATCCTTTCCTCCAGCCGGGGCAGGTACAGACGATCGTCGTGCAGGCGGCTTTCCTGCCGGGGCTCGGTGGAATCGCCGTGTGGGATACCAATGGTGGCCAAGGCCAAGTGGGTCCAGTCGACCGGTTCGCCAACGCCAGTTTCGACCTTGTCAATATCCTCAACGGCGATACCGGCCTGTTTTCTGGTCTCACCCCCAATCCCCTGCTGAACCTCGGCTCCCAGCCCGGTGCGCCGAACGGCGCCGGCGGCGTCGACGGGATCAGGGTGGGTCAGTGGGGGTTCCCGGCTGGGCCCGTCGTTATGAATGCGATTGGACTCTGGTGGGCTACCTGGACCCCGCATACGTACGAGCCGCGCACGGTCACATTCGACACGGTTGCCTGGGCTCCGCCACAGATCTGGCTCGATGTAGGATTTGCTTTCTCGGTGCTTGACGACTGGACGCCGGTGCATCTTCAGGGATCGTTCCAGATTGTCCCCGCCCCTCCCGCCGCGCTCGCCCTTGGGCTTGCGGGCGTTCTGGTTGGTCGGCGCAGGAGGTGAGCGGTTGGCCTGGGGTCGTCGTTTCCTGCGGGTGCGGGCGATCGACACGCCATGGCGCCGCCGATTCGGGGCTCGGGGCGTGCCGGCACGCATCGGATTGACGGCATTCCGCCCGGGTGCGCCAGATGGGCAACAATCCCCGCGTGCGATTCCTCTGCATCGACCTCGGCGACAAGCGGACGGGGCTCGCCCTCGGCGATCGGGTCACCGGGCTGGTCTCGCCCGCGGGCGTGATCGAGACCCCGATCGCGGAGCGCGCCGGCGAGGCGCTCCTCGACGCCATCGCGGCGGCGATCGATGAACAGGTCGGGAAGTCGGCCTGTGAACTGGTCGTCGGCCTGCCCCTGAACATGGACGGAACGGAAGGGCCACGGGCAAAGATCGTCCGGGCGTTCGCGGCACGGATCGCCGCCCGGACGGGCCGGGCCGTCCGCTTCCAGGACGAGCGGCTGACCAGCGCCGACGCCGACTGGTCCATGGCCCGAAGCGGGATGACCCACAAGGAGAAGAAGAAGCGCCGCGATGCCCTCGCCGCGGCGGCGATCCTGCGTGATTTTCTCGCGGTTCCCGGTCCGGACCGATCCTGAACCATCCCGGGGCGGTATCACTTCAATAATGATGCGTCCCGGCGGTCCAAGCCGGGTCGTGTTCGGGTCGATGAAGTGTGGAGGCCCAGTCATGCACGGACGCGTCGCGATTCTGGCCGGCGTCATCTTGCTCTGGACCGGGTGCGCGCAGGCGCGACCGGACTTCCGGACGGCGGGCGATCTGCTGGACGCCCTCGAGCGCGCCGACGAGGGCCTGACGAGGCTGACGGCGCAGGTGCTCTACGACAAGACGTTCGAGATCGCGGGTGACCGGCAGCGGCGGCTGGGCGATCTGTCGTTCGTGAGCGCGCCGAGCGAGGGCGGCCCCGCCCGGCGCAAGTTCGCGATGACGTTCTCCAAGCTGTGGATCGGCGAACGCGTCGAGGAAGAAGTGAAGGTCTTCGTCTTCGACGGCGAGTGGCTGGTGGAGAAGACGCCGGCCGAGAAGATGTTCATCAAGCGACAGGTCGTGGCGCCGGGCGAGAACTTCGACCCGCTGCGGATCGGCGAGGGCCCGCTGCCGATCCCGATCGGGCAGAAGCGAGCGGACATCGACGCGCGATTCGATTCCGAACTGCTGCCGCCCGAGTCGGGGCTCATACCGGAGAAGGCCGACGACGAGGAGCGGGCGGAGGGCGCGCGCCTGACCGAGTTCGCGCGCGGCTCCTACCAGATCAAGCTGACTCCGAAGCCAGGCGGCGAGGCGGAGAGCGACTTCCGCGAGATCCGCCTGTGGTACAAGCCGGCGGACTCGGGGCGGCTGCTGCCGCTGATGGCTCGGACAATCAACACCAACGAGGACGTCTCGATCGTGCAACTCATCAACGTGAAGACGAACGACGAGGCGAGAGTGGACCAGAAGGCGCTCGAGACCACGACGCCGGCCGAAGGCTGGGAAGTGCGGATCGAGCCGTGGCGCGAGCCTGTGAAGCGCCCGGCGGCGAAGTGAGCGAACGGGTCCGGGAGCGATCGATGGAACGGCTGAGCGAGCGGAACGGGCGGCGAGCGCGGCTGTTGTGGGCCGGCGCGATCGCCCTGTCGCTCGCCGCGCCCTGTTGGGCGCAGACCAAGCCGGCCGAGCCGCCCGAGTTGGCCGATCCGGTCCTGTCGCTGCTCGAGGCCCCGTACCTGACGGACGAGGAGCGGCGCGATGCACGCGTCCGCCACGGCGTGTGGCGGGATTCGGACCTGGACACGCCGGGACGACGTGCCACGGCGGCACTCATCCGCGGGGCGATCGATGACCCCGTCTTCTACGAACCTCCGGCCAATGCGGAGGACTGGGCCGAGGCGGCGTTGCTGCGCGGCGATCTGGAGCGGGCGATCGAGATCGTCAAGGATGCATCGACGCTGCGGGCGATCCGCATCCGCGCCGAGGCGCTCGAGGGGCTGGGGCGGTCGGCGGACGCCGCGGCGGCGCTGGAGCCGTTGGTTGCGCGTCTGTCATCAGAGAAGATCGGATCGGCGGACGAACTGGTCGAGGGTGTCCGCGGGCTGATGATCCGCGCGCTGGTGCGCGGGCAGGAGCAGGCGGCGGGCGGCGACTTCAAGACGATGCTGGGGCTGCTGGCGCGGGCGCGCACCGAGCTCGACCGCCTCTGCTGGCCGGCGCACCTGGCCGAGGCGGAGCTGCTCTATTCCAAGGACAACCGCAAGGAGGCGGGCGACGCGGCGATGCAGACGCTCAGCCTGAACCCCCGCAGCGCCCGGGCGTGGTCGATGCTGGCGCGGGCGGCGGTGGACGGGTTCAACTTCGAGGGCGTGGAAGGAGTCGCGGAGCGGTTGCGGCGGCTGAGCGACCCGCGCATCTCGATCGACGCGGGCATCGCGCTCGCACGGGCACGCCTGCGGCAGAACGATCCGGACGGCGCGGCGGAAGCGATCGCTCCCGCGCTCGAACGGTTCCCCCGTTCACGGGCGTTGTTGGCCGTTCGCGCCGCCGTGGAGGCTCAACGGTTCGACTTCGAGCGCGTCGACGCGTTGCTCGCGGAGTTCGACGCGATCTCGCCGGGCTCATACCTGGGGTACTACGAGGTGGGCCGGACGCTGTCGGAGAACCGGCAGTACGAGTCGTCGGCCCGATACCTGGAGGAGGCGGCACGTCGGGCTCCGCATCGCGCCGAGCCGCTGATCGAGCTGGGGCTGATGCTCGTTCAGGCCGGGCGCGACAAGGATGCGGGCACAGCGCTGGCGAAGGCGTGCGCCCTCGACCCGTTCAACACACGCGCGGGCAACAGCCTCAAGCTGGTGCAGGACCTCGAGCAGCACGCGACGGTCGAGAGCGGGCACTTTATCGTGCGGTACCGGCCGGGCTCGGATTCCGTGCTCGCCGACGAGATGCCCGCGCTGCTCGAAGCGATGCATGACCGCGTCACGGGCAACGGTCCGGGCGGGATCGACCACGAGCCGCGCACGAAGACTGTCATTGACCTCATGCCCGATCACCGGGCCTTCGCCGTCCGCATCGCCGGCATAACTCGCATCCACACGATGGCCGCGGCGACCGGGCCGGTCATCGCGATGGAGTCGCCCCGCGAGGGCGCCGGCCACACCGTCGGGCCATACGACTGGCTCCGGGTCGTGCGCCACGAGTACACCCACACCGTCACGCTCTCGCGGACGAACAACCGGATCCCGCACTGGTTCACCGAGGCCGCGGCGGTCTACCTCGAAGACTCGCCGCGCGACTACAGCGCCTGCCAGCTGCTCGAGGGCGCTTTGTCGGCGGACGAACTGTTCGATCTTGAGTCGATCAACCTCGGCTTCGTCCGGCCCCGCCGCCCGCAGGACCGGTCGCTCGCGTACGCGCAGGGCCACTGGATGTATTCCTACATCGTGGAGCGCTGGGGCGAGCGGGCGCCGCTGAAGTTGATGGACCTGTACGCCGCCGGCCAGCGGGAGCGCCAGGCCTTCCCTGCGGTGCTGAAGATCGCGCCCGACGAGTTCCTGAGGGACTTCAAGGCCTGGGCCCGCACGCAAGTCGCCTCGTGGGGCATGGGTCCGAGGCCCGGCGAGCCGGCCATCGGCCTGCTGCTGCTCGAAGAAGCCGCGAAGACCGACGCCGAAAGGGCCGGGATTCGGGAGCAGCTCGACGCGGCGGCGGATCGCGCGGCGTGGGGAGCCATCGTCGGCGGTTCGGAAGGCGCGACGTGGGACATCGCGCTGCCGAAGCCGACACAGGAGATGATCGACCGGTGGCTCGAGTCGTACCCGAAGAATCCGGACATCCTCGAGATCGCGGTGACGACGGCGCTCCGGGCCTCAGGCGGTGAGCCGACCACCGCCATGATCCCGCTGCTCGAGCGCTACGCCGCGGCTCGTCCCGTCGACCCCATGCCGCACAAGCTGCTGGCGAAGCTGTACCTGGGCTCGAAGTCGACGGAAGCGGGGGCGGGACCGGACGCGGCGATCCCGCACCTTGAGTATCTGGACGCGCGCGAGCAGCATTCCGCGGCGTACGCCGTGGAGCTGGCCCGTCGGTACGCGTCTCTGAAGGACTGGCCGAGGGCTTCCGAGAAGGCACGGAGGGCGACCATCGTCGCGCCGTTCGACGCGGGGTTCCGCGAGTTCGCCGCGACCATCGCGATGCAGACCCAGGACTACGAGACCGCCGAGCGCCACATTCTCGCGCTGACCGTGCTCGAGCCCGACCGGGAGGTTCACGGAAGGCGGCTCGAGGCTTTGCGACGGCTCATGGCCGCCCGCGGCGGATGATCAATCCGGGTCGATGTCGTTGGCTGGCCAGCCAGTCCATTCCAGGAATCGGCGGCGCAGGTCCTCGGTGATCCCGGCGGCGTCGAGGCCGGTCTTTGTGTAATCGATCGGCGCCATGTACCGGACGACCGATCGGCTGCTCCGGTACAGGCTCTCCCACGCCAGGTCGCTCTTCGGCGTGCCCGTGACCACGACGGGGAGCACCGGCGCGCCGGTCCGCTTGACTAGAAAACCGATCCCCGGGTGGAATCGCCGGATCTGCTGCGGCGGTCGTTCGAGGCCGCCCTCCGGAAAGACACCAAGCACACCGCCGGCCTTGACGTAGGAGATCGCGTACCGCGTGCCGCGAAGCTCCCCGGTCCTGCGCCCGACGAAGATGACTTGGGTCCACCTCCAGAAGAACTCGCCGAGCGGATGGCGCATGTTCTCGGTCATCAGCCAACGGATCTCGAACTCGCAGCCGGACTGAATCAGGATGGGATCGACGCCCGCGGTGTGGTTGGCGACGACGATCATGGGTCCGGCGAGCCGGCGCCGTGGGACATTCTCCATCCCCACCCGCCGGAGCCGGTGCAGCACCGCCGCGTACAGGCGGGAGAAGTGCCAGAAGAGTCCGGTTTCGACGTCGGCGCGCGGGTTCCGGAGCAGCCAGCGGCAGACGAAGCCGAAGCCGATCAACGCCGCAAGGCCGCCAAGCACCCACGCTGCCACGATCACGGCGGGATGTTAGCGAACGCAAAGAAGCTGTCCAGAAATTGCCGCGATCAAATGCGCACTCCGGCCAATCCATACGATTGTTCGGTGAACGATCTGTGGTCCAAGTCCCATGATCAGGCGGTGCGGGCGGTCGAGCCGCTGGCCAAACGGATGCGCCCGCAGACCCTTGAGGAGTTCGAGGGGCAGGAGCACCTGCTCGGCGAGGGCCGCCTGCTCCACCGCATGCTCAAGGCCGACGCGATCACCTCGCTGATCTTCCACGGGCCGCCGGGCACGGGGAAGACGACGCTGGCGGAACTGATCGCCCGGCACACGCGCCGGCACTTCGAGAGCGAGAACGCCTCGTCGGTGGGGGTGCGCCGGATCCGGGAGATCATTGATCACGCGGCGGTGCGGCTCAGCGCCGACCGGCGCCGGACGATCCTCTTTCTGGACGAGATCCACCGTTTCACGCGGGCCCAGCAGGACGTGCTCCTCGGCGACGTCGAGCGGGGCCTCATCACGCTGATCGGGGCGACGACGGAGAATCCGCTCTTCGCCTGCAACTCGGCCCTGGTGAGCCGCAGCACGCTGCTGCGGCTGGAGCCCCTGCGCGAGGACCAGGTCGTGCGGGTCCTGCGCCGGGCGATCGTGAACAAGGAACGCGGGTACGGCGGCCTGGATCTCCGCGTGAACGACGAGGCGCTGAAGGTCTGGGCGGTGAAATGCGACGGCGATGCCCGGCGGGCGTTGACCGCGCTGGAAGTCGCGGTCCTGTCACAGGGCGCCGGCGCGTCACGGGATCAGGCGTCGACGTCGACCCCTTCTCCCATCGTCATCGACCGCCAGACCGCGGAGGACAGCATCCAGCGCAAGGCGGCGGTTTACGACGGGACGGGCGACGAGCACTTCGACTCCATCAGCGCGATGATCAAGAGCATCCGCGGGAGCGACCCGGACGCCGCGGTCTACTGGATGGCCCGGATGCTCGACGCCGGGGAGGACCCTCGGTACATCGCCCGGCGGCTGGCGATCCTGGCCAGCGAGGACATCGGCAACGCCGACCCCCGGGCGATCATGGTCGCCGCGTCGGCCTGGACGCTCGTCGAGCGGATCGGCATGCCCGAGTGCCGTATCACGCTCTCGCAGGCCGCCACGTACCTCGCGCTGTCCCCCAAGAGCAACGCGTCGTACAACGCGATCGAAGAGGCCATGGCCGACGTACGGGACGGCCGGACGCTGCCCGTCCCCATCTATCTCCGGGACAAGAACAGTTCGCCGGTCTCCGGCCCGGACGGCAAGGGATTGCGGACCACCCAGGCGCAGGGCGAGGCGTATGTCTACAGCCACTCGGTCCCGGGGGCCATCACCGGTCAGGACTATCTCGGCGTGGACCGGAACTACTACCGGCCGACGGATTTCGGCGTCGAGCGGATGCTGGCCGAGCGCCTGGCGGAGCTCAAGCGGATCCGAAAGCGGATGCCCGGCTGACAAGGGCCCGGTTTGTGCGCCGTCGCTCGGGACCCGGCCGATACATCCATAACACTTCCATGGAGCGGTCGTGAGCGGCGACTCGAACGAGGCCAAACGGGCGTTACGCGCGGAGATGCGCCGTCGCGCGGCGGGTGTCTCGCCGGATCAGACGAGGGCCTGGTCGCAGAGCGTCTGCGATACCGTCCGGAAGTCGCCGCGGTACGCCCGGGCCCGCACGATCCTGGTCTACCTGTCGCTGCCGGGGGAGGTCGACCTGTCCGAACTCGTCGTCACCGCCCGGACCGACGGCAAGCGGCTGGGTGCGCCGAGGATCGACTGGGATTGCCGGGAAATGGCCGCGGCCGTGCTTCCTGCCGAAGAGGGGCTCCTCCGGACGACCCTCCACGGACTGCGCGAGCCCGGCCCCGAAGCCGAAGAGATACCGGTGGGGGAGTTGGATCTGGTGCTTGTGCCGGGACTTGGGTTCGACGACCGGGGTGCGCGGCTCGGCCGGGGGGCGGGGTATTACGACCGGTTTCTGGCCCGCCGGGAGCTGCGGGCGGACGTCGTCGGGGTCGCGTTCGAGGTACAGTTGGCTCCTCGGGTTCCGGTCGAGCCGCACGACATCCGCGTGCGGGCGATCGCCACCGAGAGACGGATGATCGAAATCACGGAGTGAACGCCGCTCCGCCCGAACGCGGGGCGTTTCAACGACACGGAAGGACGCCATGCCGCTGCCATCACAGACCGCCCGCACCTCGACCGCCGGTCGCACGCCGATGTTCCGGCGCAAGCGACAGAACTCCTTGCCGCTGATGATCGGCGGCGTCGCGCTGATTGGGATCGTGTTCGGCGCCTGGATGATCTGGGGAGGGAAGGGTGGCTCGGAACAGGAGAACCTGCCCTTGACGTCGACGGTCGGGACGCAGCCGCCGAGCCTGAGCCGCGCCGCGGGTTGCCCCGGGGCATGTGCTCGGTTACATCGCGCCCGGTGCGTAGCGTCCTGATCGCCAACCGCGGGGAGATCGCCGTGCGCGTGGCGCGCGCCGAGCAGCAGATGGGTCTGGCGGCCGTGGCCGTCTACGCGGAGGCCGACCGCGAGGCCCTCCACCCGGAGGTCTGCGACGCGGCCTTTGC
>CAZMPE010000081.1:0-8943 GCA_964567955.1 uncultured Phycisphaeraceae bacterium
CGCCTCGCGCTCGATGCGCAGCCCGGGGATGCCGGTCTGGGTGGCCGTCAAGAGCACAAGGAACCCGACGCCCGCGGCGGCGGCGCCGAAGAGCCACTGGCGGCGGGCCGCCATGATGGTCACGCCGACCAGGTTGGCAAAGAGGCTCAGCCCGGTCATCGATTCGAACTGGTTCTGGATCGCGAATCGCTCGGCGATGATGCACCGCGTGACGAACCCGAAGGCGTGCAGAGCCACCGCCGCGCTGAGCGTTCCGATGCCGACCGCGACCAGCCACTTCCTCTCGGTGCCGAAAGCGAGGACCAGGGCGAGCAGGGAGACGGCGTAGGCCCAGTAGCCGTACTCGAACGCGTTCGATCGGTTGTAGGCGAGCTCCAGATCGCGACGGAATCCGGGGTAGACGCCGGCGTTGATCCTCGGAAGCTCCTCGGCCAGCGTGCGGACCGCCCCGTTGACGCCCGCGGCGTCGCCCGCGCGCCACGCCGCTCCGAGCGCCGCGGCGGCGCGCCGGGCGGGCGAATCCTCGGCGAGAGTGGCCAGGTGCCGGTACGGCGCATCGGGGCCGGGGGGGGCGACGAGAAGAAGGTTGGACGCGCTCGATTCATAGAGGCTCATGGCCTCGTTCAGGGCTGAAAATGCCTTCCGGTACGGAAGCTCGAAACTGTGTCGATCCTGCAGAACCCCCAGGTACGTCGCGATCACGCGCGGCGAGAGCCGCGTGAGCGTCATCCAACGCTCCTGCGCCGCGGCGTCGTCCGGGGCGGCGCCCTGCGCAAACTCGCGCCGCAGCGGCAGGTACTCGACGTGAACGAGCGGCCGATCGGCGTAATAGGCGGGATCGATGATCAGATCGAGGAACGTGAAGAGCGTGTCGAACTTCTGCTTCTCGACGCCGACCACGGCCCCCGAAAGGTCTGTCCGCGGGGTCATGTCGACGTAGTTATGGCGCCCGGTGATCGAACGCACGGTCTCGATCGCGAGTGTGTCGAGGATCTTGACGCGACCGTTGTGAAAGACGGCCAGCTTCCGCAGCGGCGAGAGGTCCACCGCGCTCGCGAACGCCGCCTTCTTCTCCGCCGTGCCGCGCTGGTCGGGATCGGGCCGCATCGCCGCGCCCCAATCGACCGCCCCGAAGGGGTTGGCGAGGTCCGCGTGGACGTCGCTGACATTGTGTGTCTCAGGGTGGGCGTTCCCGGCGGGGGGCGTCTGGGCGACGGCGCCGCACGTGAACAGCACCGCGACCACGATGAGGAGGTACTTCATGACTCGGCTCCTACAGGGGCCAGGGCCGGCCGCTCGAATGTCCCCTCCGCGACCTGCGCCCCGATCGCACGCTTGCGCCGACGCAGCAGCCACGGTTTCACATAGAACGCCCAGGGAATGCCGATCGACATGAGCACGCCGCCCGCGGCGATCACATGGATCCCCGGGTTGTTGCCGACGCCGAGGATGGTGAAGGTGGCGTACGGACGCGGGATCTGGCCTTGATCGGCCAGGGCCTGCGTCCTTTCCCAACCCGAGCGGTCCCATCCGGACTGGCTGAACTTGAACTGCTTCGGGCTCAGCCGGCTGCTGAAGAGCCCCCACACGTTCGCGAACCAGGCGCGTTCGTCGGCCCACATGAACGGCGCCTGCAGCGGGGCATTGAGCTTGGTCACGTGCTCGTACCCAGCGAACGACCCGTCCGTCGGGATCACCCGGACGAGCGATTCGTAATCACGCGGAGCCCCGCGATGGTCGTAGGCGGTCATCTTGAAATCCAGAAGCTGGACCATGAACCCGGGCAAGGCGTGCCACCGCCGGCCGAATGCGAGCATCAGCCGGCGTCCGCCCGGAAGGTCGATCGTCCGCTCCGTGCCGAGTCGGGCATCGGAGTACCGCGTGAAGGGCAGCCAGACCACCCGCGACCAGTCCCCCGCCGAGACCTCGACCGCGAGGAGACTCTCGGAGTGCGTGCCGACCGCGTCGTTCCGCCGGCGCGGCTCGGGGACGGAGTTCGGGGTCTCGATCTCCAAGGCCCCGGCCCACCCCGTCGTGAGCTTGAGATCGATGCTCGGCACGATGTCGGACAGCGTGGCGCCGAGCGTCAGGCCCTCGACCGCCCGCACCTCGCCGCGCGGCAGCCGCACAAGAGCCCGCACCGTTCCTCCCGCGTCCTCATCCAGATAGACCTGGAGCTTTGACGCGTCGATGTAGCTGATGCGGATTGCGGGGTCCGCGTTGCGACGGCGCGGCATGCCGCGCTCGTTGACGTCGTCGAGCAGGTCCTGGCTGATCTCCGGGAACCGGTGGTAGACCCAGCGGTCGTAGGCTGAACCGTCCGGGGCGGTCACCCGGACAACGGCCACGCTGCTCTTGGCGTCGCGGTAGCCCTCGGTGATGATCGGAAACGGCGGAGTGGGGCTGATGCTCTTGACCTGGATCCGAAAGCCCGTGGAACCGACGGCCACCTCCCGACCGGGCTCGATCGCGAATGCGGCGCGGTAGGCCTCTCGATCCGGCGTGGCGGGCACCTCGACCATGAGCGCGTGACGCGTATCCGCGGGCAGCGGCGACGAAAGGTCGGCCCATCGTGCCGCCGACATCCCGCGCGTCCATTCGAACCCGAAGGCCTCGTTCTCGGCGATGCGGCCGGCGGGCAGGTCGGGTGTGAAGAAGAACTTCGCCGCGGCGTCTGTTCGGACGGCGCCCTTCTCGTCGGGCAGCCTGGAGATGAGGTCGGCGAATCGGACGGGTTGCAGGATCGGGTTTCCCGGTTGGGGGCCCTCGACTTTCAGCCAGTCCCTCTGAAGCTCGGCGTACTGCGCATAGCCGACGACGCGCATGGTCACATCGGACAACCTGCTGTCGGATGCGCCGAGCCGGACGGGGATCGACAGATCGCCGACGCCGGCGCTGAGCCGTTCGAGTTGGCGGAGCGCGGTCTGCCCCGCGGCCGCGAGGTTGTAGTCGTTGTAGCGCGGGATGCCCCGCAGCGAGTACTGGGCCCATCCGTGATCACGAAAGACCCAGAGCGCGACCTCGGTGTTGTCGTAAAAGCCCCCCTGGGCCACGCCGGGCGTGGGTCGGCCGTCGGGCCCGGGCTCTCCCGCGACCAGCAGCGTGTCGCCCTCCAGCTTGCCGCCGTGGTAATAGATGCTGCCGAGCGCGATCGTGACGATGCCCGTGTGCACCGTCAGGACGCCGATGTTGACGAAGACGAACTCGATGCGGCGCACCGTCGCGGTGATCATGTTGATCACGAAGGCGATCAGGATGATGCGCAGCGGCCACCAGGAGTAGAACTCGAGTTCGCTCATCTCCAGCCCGGGCAGGCGCCGCAGCGTCGTCGACTTGTACCGCTCGCAGAAATCCGCAAAGAGCCGAAATCCATCGCCCGTCACCGGGTCGAAGTACAGCCGCGGCCAGGCCAACCGGGCCCAGAGCCAGCCCGAGCCCGCGGCCAGAAACAGGAAGACACCGAGCGTTGCCACGAATCGCACCGGCCGGCCGACCCCGCCCGGCAGGACTTTGTGCACAACGACCGCAGGCACGCCCGCCCCGACCACGACCGCCAGAAGCAGCGTCAGACCGTAAAGGACCCAGGTGGGAGCTTGTGCCAGCAGGCCGATCGGCACACTGGCCAATGTCGCGTAGACGACGACGCTCGAGAGCAGGACGACCGCCAACGGGATGGAACTGAAAGCCCGCAGGATCACGCGGACAGGCCACGCCCACGAGGGGATGTTCTCATCGTCCCACTGCCTGCTGCGATGCCATTTCCGGCTCATGTCGACCCTGTTGAAAGCCCGTCCCGCCCCAGGTGGCCGCCGCCCCGCCCGGCTGGCCGCGACCGCGAGCAATAGTAGACTTGTGGCCCCCGCCGGCCGGGCCGAAATGGAGCATTCAGGCCCCGTGCAAAGTGTCGGGGAGCAGTCTCGCGGGTGCGGCCGAGGCCAGCGCACGAGCCATGGGGACACCGCTGGCATCAGTGCCGGTCACGTCCACGGCAACGACGCCCGCGACACGCGACCCGCGGCCGAACGTGAACCGCGATCGCTCGAGCCCCAGCGCCGCCGCTCCATTCACCGTGGCCATGGCCAGGAGCAGATCGGGATCCGTTCCGTCCCGGCGGTGCAGCAGACGGGCCTCGTCAAGGATCGAGAGTCCGCCGGCTACAACCTCCGCCGTCGGCAGGTTGATGATCGAGTCCGTTCCGAGTGCCACGTTCACACCCGCGCGGACCATGTCGCGGTAGCGGTGGGGCCCGAAATGCGTCGCGGCCCCGAAGTACTCGGAAGCCCGCGGGCAATAGGCGACACTCGCGCCACTCTGTGCGAGTGTCTGGATCGCCACGTCGTCCGCGTCGTTCACATGGGCGACGACGAAGGGGAGCGACCTGAGGATCTGGGCGAGGTGCTCGACCGGGTGGCGGCCATGCCCGATCTCGGACGCGGGGGAGTGGTCCCAGATGCCGAGTCGCTCGAGGAAGTCCCGCATGGGGCCACGGCCATCCGCAATGAACTGCCGTTCTTCCGGCGTCTCCGCCAGATGGGTCGAGAGGGGGAGGCTGCGGGCGGTCGCCTGCTCTGTCGCCCATGCGTATGCAGCCAGGGAGACAGAGTTCGGGGCGTGGGGCTGGAGGCCAAGGCGGGCGGCCCCATTGGCGGGCGAGGCCTGGGCGGCGTCCAGAGCCGCCTGAACCCTGGCCAGCCAATCCGCCTGAACCCGCCCAATGGCGAAGAACTCAAGGAAGGAGACCCCGGCCAGGCCAGAGGCGGCCAGAGTCCTCCAAGGGACCAAGGATGGCCGCCCTCCTGCCGCACCCGCGATGTCCCCCACCGCGGCCGTGCCCCCCTTCCGGCAGAGCTCGATCCCACGTCGAACGGAATCGGCTATCCCCTCGTCGTCGGCTCTACGGGCGGTTCGGACCAGATCCGCGAATGCGACAAAGCCTCCCGACGGGTCGATCGGGCGCGGCCCGACATGGGTCAGGTCGAGGTGGGTGTGCGCATTGACGAAGCCGGGGAGCAGGACAGAGGACGGCAGTTCGATTCGGCGGGCGGATGCGGAGGCTGGATGGCGGTCGACATCGCCTGGCGTGCCGGCGGCCAGGATTTCGGGGCCATCCGACCCGGCCGTCATGAGCAACGACCCCGGCGCAATCGACACCCTATCCACACCCGAGGCGTCCTGAATTCCCGCCGCGTCGTAGCGCACTGCGCCGCAAGAGGTTAGGTCACGGATTCGGTTCATCAGTTCTCGAAGCTCCGGCCGATAGTCCCCATTGCGCGCATGACGGTTGCACCGGAACGCGGTATCCTTCCCGCTGCCCGCCGTCGGCGCTCGTTGGCACGGAGGCGCGGGACCGGAATCATAAAGGGAGTGCAGGCATGAAGAGTGGATCTTGCGTTGTTCGACGTGCCGTGCGGGGGACACTCGCGCTGGCGGTGATCGGTTCCATGATCGGCGGTTGCGCCAACTCGAGCGCGATGGACGGTCTGCGCGACACCAACCGCAGTCTCACCGAACGGAACACCGAGCTGCAGCGGAACCTGCAGGAGGCACAGAACGAAGTCGCACTGCTGTCACGCCAGCGCTCCGCCGCCGATGCCGCGCTCGCCGAACTCCAGGCGCAACTGAGCAATACCCGCGGCACGCTCGCCGACCGGGAGGCCGCGCTCCGACGGTTCGAGGACCAGCTCCGCAACCTCAAGCTCGGCCCGCTCGACGCGGCCACCGACCAGGCCCTGGCCGCGCTCGCCGCGCAGTACCCGGACCTGATCAAGTACGACTCCGCCCGCGGCATGCTGCGGTTCGCGAGCGACCTGACCTTTGACTCGGGCCAGGACACGGTGAAGGAGGGCGCGCGGGCGAGTCTCGCGGCGCTCGGCAAGATCCTGGCCTCGCCGACGGCGTCGGCCTACGAGGTCTTCATCGTCGGGCACACCGACTCGCAGAAGGTGAGCGCGGCGACGGCTTCGCGCGGCCATCCGACGAACATGCATCTCTCCTGCCACCGGGCGATCGCCGTGCGGACCGCGCTGGCGGGCATGGGCGTTCCGGCGGACAAGATGTACGCGGCCGGCTGGGGCGAGTACCGCCCGATCGTCGAGAACACGGCGTCGGGAAACACGCCCGCGAACCGTCGGGTCGAGATCTTCCTGACGCGCCCGACGGGCACGAGCCTCGGCGAGGAGACGTCCACAAGCACCACGACGACTCCCGAGACGACGCCGACGCGTCAGCCCGAGATCATCAAGTAAACCGGCTCATCCGGCTTCACAGGGCCCGCTCCGAGCGGGCCCTTTTTCATGCGCTCTGTTCGCCCTCGCGCGGACGGCGCGGGGCAAACAGCCACGGGATCGAGAGCGTCAGAGCGAGCCCCGACAGGGCCGCCGCGGGGAACGTCCAGCCCATGACGGTCATCGCGTCGCGCGTGAACCGCGGCGTGGGCTTGGACGACGTTGGGATGATCATCAGCGCGGCGTAATACTGCCATGACCCTTCTTCGAGCGGCTGGACGCCGCCGGCCGTGATGGTCCTGGCGGCCCTCCGGCTCAAGGGGTACCCGAAACGCTCCGAGCGGATGGTCCCGTCGGGCAGGAGCTCGTGCAGATCGAAGACCCAATCCTTCGCCTGCCCGGCGCCGAGCGGTCGGCCGTCGGCCCACTGGCGTGGATCGAGCGTGACGACGACGAGCCGGTCCTTGACGATTCCCGCATCCAGGCCGGCATGAAGCTGCTCGACCGACATGCGGCTCTGGTCGGCGAAACGGAGGACCTGCATCCACGATCGGTGGCGCGTGAGGCCCGGCATTTGTGCCGAGCCCGGTTTCATCGTCGCGGTGAACTGCATCGTCTGATCGCCGTACCGGAGCGTGACGCCGGGGCCCTCGGGGCCCTGCGTGTCGGCGAGCGAAACCGGCACGCCGGCGTAGGTGAACTCACGGTCGAACACCTGCTCAAAGACATAGAGGTGGTGGTCCGCGCTCGCGTAATACGCCGCCACGCGCGGGGCCATCACCGCCATGCTGACGGCGAGCGTCGAAGCCGACGCGAGCACGACGAGCAGAGGAGCGAGACGTTCTCGTTTCATGACGACGAGCCCGGGGCGGCCCGGGCATGGCTCAGTGGCCGGCGGGCTTGGCGCCGCTTCCGGCCGGGTCCGCGGGGTGCGGGTCCAGCGCGCCGGTCAGGCCCTTCTTCGGCCGGCTGCGATTGGCGCTGCTCGCGGGCCCGTGGTCCTCATGGGCGTGGTCCGCGTGCGCGGCGGCCTCGGCCTCCGCGAACTTCTCCGGGCCCATTCTCTCGATGGCCTGTTCGCGCTTGGTGACAGCGAGCGGTTTGCCGGGGGCATCGGACAGCCCCGTGCCTCCGACGATGAACTCGCCCGCCTTTTCTGGATAGACGGCGGCCCGCGTACCGAGGTCGGTCATCGAGAAGAAGAGGAACAGTCCGAGAGCGAAGAGGCAGAAGAGGAAGACCAGCCCGTTGAGCGGGTTGTCGTACTTGAGCTGCATGAAGAACAGCGCGACGAAGGCGCTCTTCACCACGGCGATCGAGAGCACGACCGCGACGTTGACCCACTGCGGGATCGTGATGTTGAAGTACGCGCTCGCCCACGTCTCGGCACGCGACGCCGCGACCGTCAGCACGGTGAAAAACAGCAGGATCATCAGCACCGTGACCAGCGTGCTGGTGCGGAGGATGACGTGGCCCTCGTGCCCGCCGGTAAAACCGTGCGGGTCGGCGAGTTCGGGGTCGTGGGCGTGGGCGTTCGTGCTCATGGTCGATGTGCCCCGAGTGGGTCAGTGGATCAGGTACAGGAGGGGGAAGAGGAAGATCCAGATCATGTCGACGATGTGCCAGTACAGTCCGACGATCTCGACGGCGGTGTAGTGGTTCGGGCCGAAGTGCTTGCGGTAGGACCGGACCAGCAGCCAGGCGATCAGCACGACGCCGATGAGGACGTGCGTGGCGTGGATGCCCGTGGCGACGTAGTAGACGCTCCACCAGATGGGCTCGTGCGGGCTCTGGGCGTAGGGGTAGCTGAACCACATCCCCGGGGCCTTGCCGGCCGACAGCTTGGGGATGTACTCGAAGATGAGCTTGATCGCGACGAAGGCGATCGCGCACAGCACCGTGAAGGCCAGGTTGAACTTCAGCCAGCCCTGCTGGTTCTTCTGGGCGTTGTGGATGCTCATGGCGATCGTGAAGCTCGACAACAGCAGGATGACGGTGTTCAAGGCCCCCCACCGCCAGTCCAGGTAGTGCGAGCCGTTCGTCCACGCCTCCGGGTAGAGCATGCGGAAGACCGCGTAGGCGCAGAACAGCCCCGCGAAGAGCAGGACTTCCGTGGCGAGGAAGAGCCACATGCCGAACTTCGCGGCGTCGAACTCCGCCGCGTTCGTCCGCCAGTGCGGCTGGTGCGTGTACCGGTCGTGGTACGTGGCGCCCCCGCCTTGGCCGGTCGCTCCGTGAGTTGCATCGATGGTGGTCATGCGCGGATCCTGGGTCAGTGGGCGCGGGCGCCCGCGGGCAGAGGCTCGGGGAGGGGCCATTCGCCGGGCTTGGTGCGCGGCGGGACAACGTCGTCGTAGTCGTACGGCCCGTGGGTGACGATGGGCTCGTGATGGAAGTTGTGCTCGATGGGCGGGCTGTCGGTGTCCCATTCGAGCGTGAGCCCGCCCCACGGGTTGGCCGGCGCCTTGGGCCCGGCCATCAGCGAGTGGATGAAGACAAACAGGTGCACCAGGAAGCCGAGCAGCAGCGTGAGCGCCCCGGCGGTGCTGACGATGTGCATCCACTGGAACTCGTCGACGTAGGAGGCGTAACGGCGCGGCATGCCCTGCGTGCCGAGGATGAACTGGATGAAGAAGGTCGCGTTGAACCCGATGAAGACCAGGCCGCAGCCGACCCGCGCCCAGTTCTCGTGGTACATCTTGCCGAACATCTTCGGCCA
>CAZMPE010000082.1:0-8845 GCA_964567955.1 uncultured Phycisphaeraceae bacterium
CGGGCCCTGCTCGGTCAGGAAGCTCTCGGGGTGGAACTGCACGCCTTCGAGGGGCTGGCGCGACGCGTCCTTCCACGTGCGGCGCAGGCCCATCACCACTCGCCGGGCCGATCCGTCGTCGGCCCGCTCGTCGGTCCAGGCCGAGACCTCCCACCCGTCCTCGCCGGGGCGGGGCGCTGGCACGGACGTCGCCAGGACAACCAGCGAGTGGTACCGCGTAGCGGTGAATGGCGACGCGAGCCCGGCGTAGATGCCCTTGCCGTCGTGCCCGACCGGGCTGGTCTTGCCGTGCATGGGGACGGCGTGTCGCGTCACGGTCATGCCGTGCAGGGCGCCGATGCACTGGTGCCCGAGGCAGACGCCCAGCACCGGCACGCGCCCCGCGAACCGCTCGATGATCGCCGACGAGACCCCCGCCTCGCCGGGCGAGCAGGGTCCCGGCGAAACGATGACGTGCGACGGGCCGCGCCCGCCGTCGATCCGGTCCGCTTCATCCGGCGTGATCTTGTCGTTGCGGACGACGAGCAGGTCGCGTCCGAGGTCGAGCGTGGGGTCGAGTTCGCCCAGCCTCTGCACGAGGTTCCAGGTGAAGCTGTCGTAGTTGTCGATCAGCAGGATCACGGCCCAACGGTAGGGGGCCGTCCTACGCCGCGACGCCCTTGGTCCCCGCGACGCCGTCGCGGGTCACCAGGAACAGGTCGGACGTGATCGGGTACGGGAGCCGCTTGTAATCCTGATCGACCCGGTCGCGCAGGCGCTTGACGAACGGGCGCGGATCGTGCGACAGGGCCAGGAACATGTCCCGCGCCGGCAAGGCGACGTAGAAGTCGCCGCCGAGCTGCGGCGCCAGGCGGGCAAACAGGCTGGACATCAGCACCCGCGCGGCGTCGTACCCGTCCTGCTCGGAGAGGATGACGGCGCGTCCGCCTTCCTTGCTCTCGACGAACTGCAGCTCGATCTCCGGCGAGTACTGGTCGAGGTTGCTGCGGGCGATCGATTCGAGGTCCTCGATCCCCATGCCCCAGCGGATCATCTGCTCGGTGGTGATGCTCACCGTCATCTGCGGCAGGTCGATCACGAAGACGACGACCGTGTCGTTCACGAACGGCACGTGCGCGACCAGCTCGCGCGTGAGGTGCTGGAAGATCGTTTCGGGCTGGATCCGCGGCATGATCCGGGGGCGTGCGAACTCCAGCGACATCTGGCCGAGCTGGGCCGCGTCGCCGGCGAAAAGCTGGGCGAGATAATGCTCGACGATCTCGGTGCCGCGTGCCGGCTCGTGGTTGACCATGCGGAAGAGGTTCTCGAGATCGAGCCTCCGGCCGTTGATGATCAGCTCGCGCGGGCCGACGAGTTCGATGCTGAACCCGGGCTGAAGCCGGCGCAGCATCGTCGCGACGCGTTCGGCGAAAGCCTCGGGTTCTCTGGGCATGCCGGCCATGGCGTGCACTCCACCGGCCCGACGGACCCACGCTGGGACCGTCCCGCGGCCGTTTTGCGACACCGCTCTATCGACCATCCGATACGGGCAATGAACCCCACGGTTCGGGGCGGGCGCTTCCGGGCGGCGGCGCGGGCGAACCGGGTCCCCCGGTCGGCACGCCCCGACCCTGTCAGGCGGCGAACCCATCGGCAATCTCCGCGCCCCCGGAGGCTCGAACCCGCGTTTGGCGCACGGGTTCGCTTGTGGCTACAATCGCTGCCCAGTGGGGCGCCGTCCGCGCCCGGTTCGTCAGGTCCGGGGTTTGACTGGAGGCATTGTTGTGACCGAACAAGAGATCGAAAGCAAAGTCATCAAAATCGTCGCCGAGCAGCTGGGCGCGGACACCGCAAAGATCACCCGGGCGACGAGCTTTGTGGAGGATCTCAACGCCGACAGCCTCGATCAGGTCGAGCTGGTCATGGAGTTCGAGGACGAGTTCGAGACGTCCATTCCCGACGACCAGGCGGAGAAGATCAAGACCGTCGGCCAGGCCATCGAGTTCATCAAACAGGCGCACGGCATCGAGTGATCCCGAGGCGGCGTTCCAGGCCCGCCCGCCGACGAACCCAGGCCACCCACCGTAGACCGGTGTGACCGACCGTCGGTCGCTGGACCGCCAGGGCGAAAGGCATCATGCAGCAGAACACGCGCGCCATGCCGCGGATCCTCATCACCGGCGTGGGGGCGGTCACCAACCTCGGCCACGACGCCGCGTCCACCTGGGCCGGCATGCGGGAGGGCCGCAGCGGCATCGGCCCGATCGAGGGCGAGGCGTTCGGGCGGTACCGTGACACCTGGAGTGTCCGCTTCGCCGGCCAGGTCAAGGACTGGGACCCCGCCAAGATCCTCGAGCACAAGGAGGCGAAGCGGATCGACCGCTTCACCCAGCTCGGGCTCTGCGCGGCCATCGAGGCCGTCGGGCACTCGGGCATCGACTTCGCCAAGGAGACCAGCGAGCGTTGCGGCATCGTGGTCGGGTCGGGCATCGGCGGTATCGGCACCATCGAGGAGGGCCTTCTCCTGATGAAGGACCGGGGGCCGGACCGCATCAGCCCCTTCACCGTGCCGCGGCTCATGGTCAACGCCGTCACCGGCAACGTTTCGATCCGTTACGGGCTTCAGGGGCCGGCCTCCGCCCACGCCACAGCGTGCGCCAGCTCGGGGCACGCGATCGCCGACGCCATGGGCTACCTGCGCCGGGGGCTGGCCGACGTGATGATCGTCGGCGGGGCCGAGGCGGCGGTGACGCCCCTGTGCGTCGCCGCGTTCATGACAATGAAGGCCCTTTCCACCCGCAACGACGAGCCGCAGAAGGCCAGCCGGCCGTTTGATGTCGATCGCGACGGTTTCGTCCTTGCCGAGGGCGCCGCCATGATGGTGCTCGAGACCGAGGAACACGCCCGCAAGCGCGGCGCGACGGTCTTCGCCGAGCTGGTCGGGTGCGGGAACAGTTCCGACGCGGCCCACATCACGGCTCCCGACCCGGCCGGCCTCGGGGCCGCCCGGTCGATGCGCTGGGCCCTCGAGGATGCCCGCCTGAACGCCAACCAGATGGACTACGTCAACGCGCACGGCACATCGACGCCGCTGGGGGACAAGGCGGAAGTCGCCGCGGTCGGCGCCGTCTTCGGGGACCACGCCCTCAAGTCCCGCGGCGGCAAGCTGCTGATGAGCTCGACCAAATCGATGCACGGTCACACGCTGGGGGCTTCCGGCGCGGTCGAGATGATCGCCTGCCTGCACGCGGTCAAGGACGGGGTCATCCCCCCCACCATCAATCTGGACAAGCCGGACGAGAGTTTCGACCTGGACCTCGTCCCCAACCATTCACGCGAGCGGCCCATCCGCTACGCGATGAACAACACGTTCGGGTTCGGCGGGCACAACGTGACGCTGATCGTGGGCCGCTACGACGGCTGACGGGCCCCGCTTTCTGGCCCCGGGCGCGGATTCTGCCGATACACAGGGCATGGCGTCCGACCTGTCCGCGATCCTCAAGCTCGAAGTCCCGGTCATCGTCCGGCTGGGTGACCGGATGATGACCACGCACGACGTCATCTCCCTCGTCCCCGGCTCGATCATCGAGCTGACCAAGAAGGCCGACGAGGAACTGGACCTGCTGGTCAACAACAAGCAGATCGGTCTGGGTTCCGCCGTCAAGGTCGGCGAGAACTTCGGCATCCGGATCTCGTACATCGGGGATGTCCGGGCCCGGATCGAGGCCATGGCCCAGGCCGACCTGGAGCCCGCCGCGGACGGCGCCGCCGACCCCTTCGCCGCTCTCGGCCTCTAGGCTGCTCCCGACCGCCCCATGAAGATCGTCATCCCCGGTGGGTCCGGACAGGTCGGAACGCTCCTCGGGCGGCACTTCCACGCGCGCCGAGACGAGGTTGTCGTCCTGAGCCGCGCACCTCGCGAAGCGCCCTGGCGGGTCGTGCGTTGGGACGCGCAAACGGTCGGCGAATGGACCGCCGAGATCGAAGGGGCCGACGTCCTCATCAACCTGACCGGGCGCAGCGTCAACTGCCGCTACAACGCCCGCCATCGCGCCGAGATCATGGACTCCCGCGTCCGCTCGACGCGCCTGCTCGGCGAGGTGGTCGCGAACGCCGCCCGACCGCCGCGCGTCTGGCTGCAGGCGAGCACCGCGACCATCTATTCCCACCGATTCGACGCCCCGAACGACGAAGCAACGGGAATCATCGGCGGCGCCGAGCCCGGCGCACCGTCCACATGGCGCTTCAGCATCGACGTCGCCCGGGCCTGGGAGGCCGCGTTCAACGAAGCGAAACTCCCATTCGTCCGCAGGGTCCTCCTGCGCTCGGCCATGACCATGAGCCCCGACCCCGGCGGCGTCTTCGATGCCCTCCTCGGCCTGGTCCGGCGTGGCCTCGGCGGTCGCGCCGGCAACGGCCGTCAGTTCGTGTCGTGGATCCACGAGCGCGACTTCCTCCGCGCCGTGGACTGGCTGATCGCTCGCGAGAACGCTTCAGGGCCGTTCAACCTCGCCGCGCCGGGCCCGATCCCCAACGAAGAGTTCATGCGCGAACTGCGGCGCGCCTGGGGCGCTCGCCTCGGTCTTAATGCCGCCCGCTGGATGCTGGAGATCGGCGCTGTCTTCATGAAGACCGAAACCGAGTTGATTCTCAAGAGCAGGCGCGTCGTCCCCGGCCGGCTTCTCGCCGCGGGATTCACGTTCGAGTTCCCGGCCTGGCCGGAAGCCGCGGCGGACCTCTGCCGGCGCTGGCGGAAGGCTCAGGCTCCGTCCTGATGCTTCTGGTAGTGAATGCCCCGGGCGGCGAGCTCGGCGATCACCGTGTCGAGCATCCCCGGCATGGGACCGATGAGTTCCGGGGGCAGGACGCCCGGCAGCGGGAGCCGCCCGGACAGGATCATCCGCGCGACGATCGTGCACGGCAGCGCCGTCGTGCGGGCCATGCTCGTCGCCTTCAACGCCCGGTCGTAGTAATCGAGCAAGTCCCACGTCGTCGTGGTCGCCTTGCCCTTCCACAACCCGCTCACGGTGATCCGCATGACCGTGAGGTCCTCTTCCCCGGGCCCGTACGTCCACTTCGGGAACATGAGCGCCGAGATCACGTCCAGCGGACGCACCGTGACGCCGCCGACCTCGATCGCCTCCTTCGAAAACAGTCCGGTCTCGCGGAAGACGCGCATCAGCTCGTAGTGGCCGGGGTAGCGGAGCGTTTTCTCTTTCATGAACGGGACCTTGAGCGTCGTCGCCAGCGACCGCAGCCCGTCGGTGTTCACCGCCTCCAGCGTGCCGATTCCCGGCAGGTCCATCAGCTCGGGCTCGCTCAGCGCCTCGCGCACCACGATCTTGCCGTGCTCCACCAGCCGCGACGGACGCGTGTACTCCTCCAGCACGTCCGCCGGCGAAAACCCGGCCTTGTATTCGAACGGCCAGCGACGCTCCCGCGGCAGGCCGCCGACGTAGATCTCGACGCTCTCGGGCTCATCGAGCCGGGCGACCTCGTACCCGGAGATCATGTTGCTCATGCCCGGGGCCACGCCGCAATCCACCACGGCCGTCACGCCGCGGGACCGGGCCAGCCCGTCGAGCTCGATCGCGTCCTCGGCCATGAACGAGATGTCGGCGTAGTTCTTGCCCGCCTCGATGACCGTCTTGAGCGTCGCGAACCCGATCCCGCTGGCCAGCGCGCCCAGGACGATCTCGCACGGCTCGATCAGCCGGCGCAGCGCCGACGCGTCGGCCAGAGCGGCCTGACCCGTCTTGATCGGGCGTCCGGCCCGCGCCGCCGCCGCCTCGAGCGCGGCCGGACGTGAGTCGGCGATGGTGACCGAAAGGTCCGGGTCCGCCGCGAGATCCGCGGCCATGACCGAACCGACCATTCCGGCGCCGAGAATAATTGCTTGCGGCATGAACGTCCTCCGTGGGCGCAGTCTATCGCGGATGTACACTGCGGCGCGACGCACCCCGGCCTTTCGGAGTCGATCCATGGACTCGGCACTCGTTCCAGCCATCTTGCGCTGCTGGGCCGCCCAGCGCGACTACGCCGCACGCCTCGTCGCCGACCTGTCCGACGCCGACATGATCAGCCAGCCCGTGCGCGGCGTCGTCCTCAACCACCCGGCGTGGACGTTCGGGCACCTCGGCATCTACGCGCCCGTTCTCTCGGCGATTCTCGAGGGCCGATCGTTCGAGGACCCGATCAAGCACAAGTACGGGCGCGAGTCGCGGCCCGTCAATGACGCCGCGGCCTATCCGCCCAAATCGGAGTTGATGGCCGGCTACTTGCGCGACCACGATGTGCTGGCGCAGGTGCTCGAGCGCACCGCCGCGTCGCGTCTGGCCGACCCTATCCCGCTCGAGCGGTGGAGGCCGCGCTGGCCCAGCGTCGCCGACGCGGTCGTGCACCTGATGATCGATCACGAGAGCACGCACCTCGGGCAGGTGAGCGCGTGGCGGCGCGCCGGCGGCCGACCGGCCGTGTAGCCCCGCCAACGAAAACAGCCCCGGCCGCAATGGCCGGGGCCGTCGAACACTCGATACCCGCCGCCATCAGAGGCCGCGGTACTGCAGGCAGAACGTGTCCATCCGGCTCGATTGGCCGGGCGTGAACTTGTACATGCAGCTGTCGTCGCTGTAGTCCATGAAGTTCTCGATGGGATCCAGCCCGGCCTTGTTGCGGCAGGTGTCTCTTCCGACGGGGCATCCGTACGCCGGCGACTTCTCGTAGGGCGTGTCGCTGACGTAGTCGCCGTTGCCCGTGCAACCACCCTGGAACGTGTGGTACAAGCCCATCCAGTGCCCGACCTCGTGCGTGGCCGTATCGCCCAGGTTGTACGGCGAAGCCGTCCCGCCCGGCACCGACGAGTACAGGATCACCACGCCGTCGTTCGTCGGGTTTCCAGCGTACGACCAGGGGAAGGTCGCCCAGCCGAGCAGGCCGCCGCCCGGGGCGCAGGAGTAGATGTTCAGCGTCGTGGCGTTGCCCTGGCGGAGCGCGGCCTTGGCCTGAGCCTCGGCGGAAGTGTTCGGGCCCATCGTGTACCACGTCGCGTTGGTCGTCCGCGTCACGCCGGCGAGCACGAAGCGGAAGGGCGTATCCGTCCCGCCCGTGGCGCCGTTGAACGAGTCATTCATGACCTGGATCTGTGCGTCGATCTGCGATTGCGGGATGTCACCGTTCGCGATCCCCGAACCCTTGTTGATCACGTGGAACCAGACGCTCACCGTCACCGACCCCGGACCACGATCCATGAGCCCCGTTTGCCGACGGAACTGCTGGAAGTTCCACTCGATCCACTCCTTGACCTGGTCGGCCGGCTCGACGGTCTGGCACCGAGCGCCGGACTGAATGAACGCCGCCTGCGTCGGCCAGAAGTTGTTCTCGATCACCAGCGGCGAGAGGCCCGGCCCCAGCGCCGGATCCACCAGAACGGGTTGCAGCTGTGCCGCCGCCGGCGCCGCGAGAATCAGGCCCAGAACGAACGCACGAAGACCACGCATGTTTGTTCCTTTCCACACGAGATGCCAAGAACCCGGCTGCCCTCTGCGCGCCCGGCAAGAACCGTCGGACGCAGCGCCGGCGACCGCCGGCGGCCGTGGCAATCTACCAGTTCTTCCGCCGTTCGCAAGTGATGCTCGTGTTTGTGGTACCGCCGCCGCGGCCCGGCGTGCGTCCCTCACCCCGTCAGAGAGGTCGGCCGGCCTGCCGAGGGATTGCCCAGCCGCCCAGTATCCGCCGGTTTTCTCCAAAGCGGACATCGATAGCGGCTGACGATGCCGCGGCCACAGAAACGCGACGCTCAACCCGGCCGGCGCTCCGACCGCCCGATCACAAACCCCTGCAGCGCAACAAAAACGAGCAAAAGCGCCCCGATCGCCACGCTCGTCCACGCCGCGCTCAGGTTGCCCTGGAAGTCGATGATCTGCCGGATCACCCCCAGGATCAGCACCCCGATCAGGGTGCCCGCCACCGACCCGACACCACCGGAAAGCAGCGTCCCACCGATGACCACCGCCGCGATCACTGTCAGTTCCAGGCCCACGACGGCCGTAGGGTCCCCCGCCTGCCGATACAGCGTGAACAGCAACCCGGCCAAGGCCGAGCAGGCCCCCGCCAGCGCGTACACGCCTATCTTCGTCGCCCCGACGGGGACGCCCATCGCCCGCGCCGATCGCTCGCTCCCCCCGATCGCGTAGACGTTCCGCCCGAAACCGGTCGATCGAGCCACAGCCAGCCCGCACGCCACGACGATCAGCATCACCGCGGCGCCGAGGTCGACCGGACCCCCCCGTGCCCAGTCGTAGAACCCGTGACGGATCCCCGTGCTCTGATCCCGGATCAGGAACGCCGCGGCACGGATCGCGAACATCCCCGCCAGCGTCACGATGAAGGAAGGCAGTTCGAGCGCGTGGATGAGCGTCCCCATGATCGCGCCCGCCAGCGTCCCCGCGGCCACGCCGACCAGCCCCGCCGCGAGCGGATGCCAGCCGAGATCGACCAGGTGGGCGACCAGCACCGCCGTGAAGGCGACCAACGACCCGACGGAGAGGTCGATCCCGCCGGAGAGAATGACGAAAGTCGCGCCGACCGCCGCGACCGCGACGAAGGCGTAGTCGCCAAACAGGTTGGCGACGTTCGCGGCGGTCCCGAAGTGCTCGTACCGGATCGCGCCGACGACAAAGAGCAGCAGCAGGATCGCGCCCGCGGCCAGCGTCGGGATCTCGCGATGGGAAGGGCGAAGGGTCATGCCGCCGCCCTTCGCGCCCGCAGACGCGCCCGAACCACCGGCGCCCCGATCGCGCACACCGCGAGGATCACCAGCGCCTGCGGCAGCGGCGCGACATCGGCGCTCACGTCCCGCGCGTACATC
>CAZMPE010000083.1:0-2673 GCA_964567955.1 uncultured Phycisphaeraceae bacterium
GGCAGATCAACCCGCGCCAGCGTGTCGTACACCTGGAACGGCAGATCCATGCCCGGCGCGATCTCCGCCCGACCGCCGCCGCCGACGCTGATGCTCGCCGACTGAGCGAGGCGCAGGTACTCGATGTCGTAGCCGCCGTCGAAACCGCTCCGGTTGGCGAAACGCGACCCCGGGCGCGTCATCAGCGTCCCCACGCTGTCCATCTTGAACAGGTTCTGCTCCAGGTGGAGCCACAGATAGGTCAGTTCGTGCGGTGAGTTGTTCGTGTAGGTCACCAGCGCGCGACCCGAGATCGAGTTCTTCTCGGCGTCGAGCGTTGCGTCGATCTTGTAATCGACCCTCTGCTGCCAGTACGCCGGGCCCGGCGCGCCCGACCCCAGCCGGACCTCGCTCGGCGCGGGCAGGTCGAGCGGGCTGAAGATCGTCATCTCGCCGCGCGGTCCGGGTCGCCGGAATCCAAGCGCGTCGACCGGCGCGGGCGCGGCGGTCGTGACGGGTTCGGACGGCGGCGCGGTGACCGGCGCGGGGTCGGAGGCACAACCGCACAGAATCACCGTCGAGAGCAGGCAGGCAATGGCGTTCTTGAACATCCGCGCACCTCCTCGGGAATGCGAACATCGTACCGGGATGCGTCCCGGCCGTGACGCCCGCGCGTAGACTCCCGGACCACCCCGGAGACTCCCCGATGCCCGCTCACTACGACGAACTCCGCCGCCTCGCCCGCGAATCGGCCACCCTCGGATCCGTCGGCGCTCTCCTGAACTGGGACCAGGAGACGTACATGCCCCACGCCGCGGCGGACCATCGCGCCGAGCAGCAGGCCATGGTCGCCACCCTGGTCCACGAGCGCCAGACCAGCCCCCGCAAGGGCGAGCTCATCGCGGCGTGCGAGGGCGACACGACCTTGACCGGTGATCCGGAAGCCGCGGCGAACATCCGCGAGTTCCGGCGCGATTACGACCTGGCGACGAAACTGCCGACGGAGCTCGTGTCGGAACTGGCGCGCGTCGGCAGCCAGGCCCAGGAGGTGTGGAAGCAGGCGCGGGCGAGCTCGGAGTTCGCCCTCTTCGCGCCCTGGCTCGAGAAGATGGTCGACCTGACGAAGCGCAAGGCCGACTGCTACGGCGTCCCCGCGGGCGGCGAGAAGTACGACGCGTTGCTGAACGAGTACGAGCCGGGCATGACCGCCCGCGAGGTCGATGCGATCTTCAAGCCGCTCCGCCAGCGGCTCGCGGCGTTCCTCGCCGATGTCACGTCGCGCGGCCGGGCGCCCTCGACGAAGCCGCTCAGCGCCAAGATCGAGCCGGACCGCCAGCACAAGTTCGGGCTCTTCATCCTCGAGGCGATCAAGTTCGACATGAACGCCGGGCGGCTGGATGTGACGACGCACCCGTTCTGCTCCGGCATGGCCCCGGGCGACACGCGCCTCACCACGCGCTACCGCGACGAAAAGTTCACCGACGCCCTCTACGGCACCATGCACGAGGCCGGGCACGGGCTCTACGAGCAGGGGCTTCCCAAGCGCGAGCATTTCGGCCAGCCCATCGCCGAGGCCGTCTCGCTGGGCATCCACGAGAGCCAGTCACGGGTGTGGGAGAATCTCGTCGGCCGTGGGCGGGAGTTCTGGCAGTGGGCCCTGCCGCACGCCAAGCGGATCCTCGGCCCCGCCCTCGAACCGTTCAACCCCGACGACATGTACCGCGCCGTGAACACGGCTTCGCCAAGCCTCATCCGCGTCGAAGCCGACGAGAGCACCTACAACCTGCACGTGATGATCCGCTTCGAGATCGAGCGGGCACTCATTGCCGGAGACCTGAAGGTCCGCGACGTCCCCGGCGTGTGGAACCGGGCCTACAAGGAGTACCTGGGGATTGATGTGCCCGACGACCGGCGCGGCTGCCTGCAGGACGTGCACTGGTCCTTCGGGCTGATCGGCTACTTCCCGACGTACACGCTCGGGAACCTCTATGCGTCGCAGATCTGGCAGACGATCAACGCACAGATCCCGGAACTCTCATCGCAGATCTCCATGGGCGAGTTCGGCCCGCTGCGCGAGTGGCTGCGGAAGAACATCCACGCGCACGGCAAGCGCTACCGTGCCTCGGAACTGTGCACGAGAATCACGGGCAAGCCGTTGTCGGCGGATCCGTTCATGGCGTACATCGAAGGGAAGATCAGGCCGATCTACGGCATCTGACGAGCGTAAATCGGCTTGGCTTTGAGCCGGACTCGGGTATTCTGGCTCCCGTCCCGATCGGACGAGGGCAGACCCATGAGACACCCGAAGGAACACAACGGATCGCTCCGGGCACTGGCCGGGGGCGCGGCTCTCATCGCCGTGGGTGGTTCGGCAGCGGCGCAGCAGTCCACGTGGACCAACGCCACCGGCAACAACCTGTGGTACACGGCGGGCAACTGGAGCACCGGGGGGGTCCCGGGCTCCGGGACCGCGGCGGTCATTCCGGAGGGGTTCCCGACCGTCGTGGTGCAGGGCGGGCTGGGAACGGTGGGGTCGGTCAACGCGATGAGCCCGCTCTCGATGGGAGGCGGGGCGAGCCAGTGGACGCAGGCGTCGTCGTTCAAGGACCTCTCGGCGATCAACAACTTCATGACCGCCGGCGCGCCGACGACAATCAGCGGCTTCGGTGCGAACGCGGCGCAATACTCGACCGT
>CAZMPE010000083.1:2683-8842 GCA_964567955.1 uncultured Phycisphaeraceae bacterium
GACGACAATCAGCGGGATGAGCACCCTCGGGGGCGTGACGTTCGCCGGATCGGGCCTGTGGAAGAACACGGGCGTGCTGGCGGTGAATCCCGGGCTGACGGTGCAGGGGGGATCGAACTTCGTCAACGACGGGACGGTGAACGTCGTCCTGTCGCTGACGCTCAGCGGTGCGACGGCGAGCATGACGAACAACGGGACGCTGGTCCTGGTCGGGCCGGCGTCGATGCTCAGCTCGGGCCTGCTGACCAACAACGGGACGGTGCGAAAGACGGGGACCGGAACGGCGCCGATACACACGCGCGTCGCCGGGGGATCGGGCGCGTACGAGGTGCAGGGGGGTGTGCTGGCGCAGCACGGGTCGAGCGCGTTTGGCGCGGCGTCGCTTTCCGTGTCAAATGGCGCCGTCCTGCGGTTCGACACGCCGACGAGTGCGCCGTTTTCGCACTCGCTCAACGGGCCGTCCGTCTCCGGCGCGGGCGACGTGGTCGTGGACACGATCACGTTTCTGCCGACACCGCCGCTGACGATCAACGACGACACCTCGTTCGACCTGTCGGGACCCTCAGGGCTGCACCTCAAGGCGGGCAACCTGAAACTCTCGTCGACTGGGGTGCTGCGGAACCTGAACCGATTGCTCTGGGGGAACTATCGCGCGGACGGGCCGGGCGAGGTGGTGAACGAAACGGGCGGCGTCGTCACGATTGACCCGACCGTGGGCCAGGGTGCCGTTCTGGCCGGCGACGTCGTTGTGCGCAATCGCGGAACGCTGACCGTCGCGAACGGAATCACGCTCAACTCGGCGACGCTCGAGAACGAACCGACGGGATGGATCGATCTTTGGTACGAGGGAATAGGCGCCGTGGCCGGAAGCAACAGCGCCGTCGTCAATCGCGGGACCCTGCGATTCCCCGATCCGCTTGTTCCAGGCTCTATCACGCCAGTCGGCAGCGTGTCGGCACGCTACGAGCAGCGCGACGCGGGCAAGACCCGCGTTGAGCGCCAGATCCTCTTCCTGACCCGCGGCGGGGAGTTTGGCGCAGGCGGCGGCAGGTTCGAGGTTGGCCAAGCGGCTGGTCCTACGTGGGGCAGCCTCGTGTTCGCGGAAGGCGCGTTCAACGTGACCGCGCCGGGTCATGTCATCACCGGGCAGAGCGGTTCGGCAACCATCGAGGGCGCCGGGACCGTCATGAACATCGGCATCGGCGGCGAACTGACACTCGACGTGCGAGATCCGTCGTCCGCTCTGGCCAGCCGTGTTTTTCTCGATTCGGGGGCCCAGTTGGGCGGACCGGGACTCGCCCGCAACATCGGGGCCTTTGGATGGGAGGGCCAGGTCGGCGTCGCGGGCGTTGCAGACTTCCGCAACGAGCCGCCGGGAATCGTGAGCATCCTCGGAGCGGCGAAGTTGCGCGGTATATTCACGAACGACGCGAGTGTCATACAGCCCGGCGACCTGGACATGGCCAACTCGACCGTGCACAACCACGGGGTGTGGGCGATCGGCGCGCAGGACAACTCGGCCTTCGTTTCCGGGACGAACGCCCTGTTCCGGAACCTCGGACAACTGCTCGTGGGCCCCGCGCCCGCGCCGCCGAACTACAACGCGTTCATGTCCGTGTCGCTCGATAACCTCGGGGTCGTCAGCGCGCACTCGGTGGACCTCTTCCTCACCGGGAACGTCCTGCAGTTGCAGGGGACGACGCTGGCCGGCGGAACGTGGGAAGTGGCCAACGGCGGCAGGATCATCTTCCCCACCGGGTCGATCACGCGGATCGCGGGGGCGGTGGTGCGCGGCGGGACAGCGGGAATCCCGGCGGTGGGCAGCGTCTCGGAGATCGACGGGGGCGAACTGCACGCGACCGACGACGTGCAGGTCAACGGATCGCTGAAGATCAAGAACAACGGGCGGCTGCTGGTCGGACCGGGCGCGGACATGGTGGTGCCCGACGGAGTCACCGTCGGAGATCCTCCTACGGCGAGCGCGGCGGCGTACTGTGCACAGGATCTCGCCATCCAGGCCCAGCCCGACCCGCCGCGGCTGATCACCCCGACTCTGACGAACCACGGTCACATCCGCCCGGGCGGGCCGGGGGCGCCGGGGCCGTTCAACCTCGTCGGGAACCTCGTGCAGCTGGGCCTGGGACGTGTGCAGATCGAGATCCGCGGCCTGGTCCCGGAGGACGAGTTCGACCGGGTCTCGATCACGGGCGCGGCGGCGCTGGCCGGGGTTCTGGATGTTTCCCTGCTCGCACCGTTCGTGCCGTCGGTCGGGGACGAGTTCGTGATCCTGACGGCGAGCGCGGGCGTGACAGGGCAGTTCGCGCAGGTCGTCCCGCCCCCAACTCTCCCGGGCGCGCTGGCGCTGACGACGGTGTACGCGCCGGGTTCGGTCACGCTGCGCGTCGATCCGGCCTGTTACCCCGACTGCAACGCCGACAGCACGCTCAACCTCGCGGACTTCGGGTGCTTTCAGACGAAGTTCGCGCTGCAGAACTCGTACGCGGATTGCAACGGTGATTCGCTGCTGAACATCGCCGACTTCGGATGCTTCCAGACGAGGTTCGCGCTCGGCTGCCGGTGAGCCGTCACGCGTACTTGCCGGCGCACTCCGCGCCCGCGCTCGTCTTGAACTCGTACGTGTGCATCTTGGCGATCGGCGGCGAATAGATGTGCAGCGTGATCAGGTCAGCCCCCGGCGCCTGCGTGTTGACCACCTGGTGGATGTCCGCGTCCTCCGCGGCACAGACGTATCCGGGCTTCATCTCGTTCACCACCGTCGGGCAGATCAGGCCCGAGTCGGTGGTGCGGAAGCGGATCTCCGTCCCCACGCCCTCGACGACGCGGAAGGCGCAGCTCGATCCGCGGTGGTCGTGGATCGGCGTGCAGTGCCCGCTCCGCCAGCAGAGCGCCAGCAGTTCGTAGTGCTCCGATTCGCTGATCGTGTTCCGCCGGTACCCGTTCACCCCGAACACGCACGCCGGCTCGAGGTCCGCACGCGTCACCGACAGCTTCGACAACAAGCCGGACAGCACCGTGAGGTCCGCCCGGCCCTTGAGCGAATCGAGGTAGCCGATCAACTCCGCCAGCTTCGCGAACGCGACGGCCGGCGCGGGACATCGGGCCTCAGTTTCAACGCGAGTGGCCATACGAGCCATTCTAACGCCCCCACCCCCGCCCACAACCATCGTGTGAAAATGTCGGTCCCCGAAACGCCCCGAGCGCTCCCCTATCGACGTTCCAGCGCCAACTCCTCGACGAGGGCCGCGCCCAGGTGCTCGTATTGCTCCGCCGAGTTGTAGAGCTGCGCGCTGATGCGGATCAGGCGGTGGCCGCCGCCCTTCCACACCGGGACCTGGATCCCGTGCCGATCCAGCAGCGCGTCCTGCAACGCGTCGTGGTACCGGCTCGGCGGCCGCTCCTCCGGCCCCGCCGGCAGCGTGACCGACGCCATCGAGCCGAGCATCGAGTCGGGCGCGGGCGGTTCGACGCCGAGCGCGCGGCAGAGCACGTCCCGGCCCCGCAGCGCCAACTCGTGGTTCCGCCGGATCACTTCCGGCCACCCGCCGGGCGCCATCGCGCCGACGACGCGGATCGCGTCCGGCACCGAGACGTACCCGGTGTAATCGCCCGTCCCGACGTAGTCGAACTCCGTCAGCATGTGCTTGCGGCCCGGACGCGGACGCTCCGCGTTGTTCGACAGCACGAGCGGCTTGAGGCCCTGCTGGCGATCCGGACGCACCCACAGAAAGGCCACCCCCTTGGGCGCGCACAGCCATTTATGGCAGTTCGAGGTGTAGTAGCTCGCGCCGAGGCGCGTCACGTCGAGCCCCGGCGCCTGGCCGATGGCGTGCGCCCCGTCGAGGATCACCGGGATCCCGCGGCGTTCCAGTTCCGGCACGATGCGATCCACGGGCAGCACGAGCGCGGTCGGGCTGGTGATGTGGCTGATCAGCGCGACTCTGGTGCGTGCCGTAACCCGCGACAGAACCTGTTCCTCGACCTGCTCCGGACCCTTGATCGGAAACGGGAGCGCGACGGAGATGACCGATGCGCCGGTGCGCGCCGCCGTGCGACGCACGTTCGTCAGGCAGCCCGGGTACTCGTGGTCGTTGACGAGTATCTCATCGCCCGGCTTGAGCGTCGATTCGAGGTGCGCCAGCGCCGTCGCGACACCCGTCGTCGCGTTGGGAACGAAGACGACGTCCTCGGGCGAGGCGTTCACGAATCCCGCAACCGCCGCGCGAGCCGCGTCGATGAGCGCGTCGTAGTCCTCGATGAAATACCGGACGGCCTCGCGTTCCATCTGCGCACGGCGCCGGCCCTGCGCCTCGAGCACCTCGCGCGGGCACGCGCCGAACGAACCGTGATTCAGATACGCGACTTCCGGATCGAGCGCCCAGTGGTGCGCCAGGTCCGACGGCTTCGGAAGATTCTTCACGGCGCAACGATATCGCCGGCGGCCGCGCTCAGCCCGTCACGTCGATCATGCGGCCCGCGTGCACGCCCGTCGCCGCCGCATTGCGGTCCGCGGGGTGGCGGTACATGGCCAGCGCTTCGCCGGAGGCGCGCGGCTCGCCGCCGGAGAAATCCACCCGACCCTTGACCATCCCCGCCACGAGGCGCGAGGCGCCGGGCCGCTGGTCGGCGCCGATCGGGTCGATGGCGACCGGGCGCACCCGAAGAACCGGCGGCAGCGCCGCCTGGTAGGCCCGGGAGATGTGGAACGGATGGCTCGGCTCGATCCGCGTCATGGGCGTCATGGTATCACCGACACCGGCCCGCTCGTCCAATGTCCGATAACGGCGCTACGCGCCGCCGGCTTCGGCCAGCACCTTCAGGCTCTTCGGCTTGGTTTCGGCGCCGAGGCTCTTGGCCCAGTCGAGCGCCGTCCGGCCCGCGCTGTCCACCGAATCCACCGTGGCCCCCGCATCAAGAAGGAGCATCACGACCTCAACGTCGTCGCGGGCCGCGGCACGCATCATCGGTGTCACCCCGGAGACGTCCGCCGCGTCCACGTTCGCGCCGGCCTCGATCAGCACGCGCACGACCGGCGCGCCGCTGTCCGACGCCGCGGCGTACCCCAGTGCTGTCGCGCCGTCGCTGTCGATCGCGTTCACCGACGCCCCCGCCCCGAGCAGCAGCAGCGTCCGATCGATACCGCCGCCCGCCGCGAGCATCAGGGGCGTCTTGCCCTCCTCGTTGCGTGCATCGACCGACGAGCCCGCGTCGATCAGCGTCTGCATCGCGGCGCCCGCCCCGGGCGACCCACTCTCGGCCGCGGCGAGCATCAGCGCCGTCCAGCCGTCTTCGGTGCGGGCGTCCGCCGTCGCCTGGGCACGCAGCAGCGCCGCCACCACCTCGGGGTGACCGGATCGGGCCGCGATCATCAACGCCGTCTCACCGGGGCGCGAGGGTGTGCCAAGCCCCCCGGCCGGGAGCGCACTGTTCACGTCCGTCCCCTTGTCCAGCGCCGCCTTGAGCGCCGCCAGGTCCCCGGCCGCCGCCGCGGCGTGCAACGGATACTTCGTCGCGGGCGTCGCGGTGACGGTGGACGTTCCGCCGCCGGCGCCCTTGAAGGCGTAGATGAACAAGACCGCCGCAAGGAGCAGCAGGGCGACCATGATCGGGACGGCGGCGGTGCGTTTCACGCGATGACTCCTGAAAGGGAAACCGGAACGGATCACTCTTCGTCGGCGTGCGGCTTGAAGGCCGCGATGACTTCCTGCTGAATCTGCGGCGGGGCGTGCTCGTCGTGGCTGTAGTCCATGGTGAACGAGCCGGCGCCGCCGGTCATGCTCTTGAGCTCATTGGAATAGCTCTGCAGCTCCGCGAGAGGGGCCTGCGCCCGGACGATGCACATGTCCTCGCCCATCATGAGCGTGTCATGCACACGCCCGCGCTTGGTCGAGAGGTGGCCGGCCAGGTCACCGAGGTACTTGCTCGGCGCCGTGATCTCGACCATGACGTACGGCTCGAGCAGCTTCGGGCGGGCCTTCTGCACCGCGTCGATGAACGCCTTGCGACCCGCCGTCACGAAGGCGATCTCCTTTGAGTCCACATCGTGGTACTTCCCGTCGTACAGCGCCACGCGGATGCCCTGCATGGGATACCCCGCGATCGCGCCGTCCGACATCACCTGCCGCACGCCCTTCTCGACCG
>CAZMPE010000084.1:0-8774 GCA_964567955.1 uncultured Phycisphaeraceae bacterium
CACCCCCACACCCGCCCCCACGTCCGCCCCCGCCTGGCTGCCCGTCGCGATCACGACGCTCGGCCTCGTCCTGATCGAGCTCATCCGCCAGCTCCGGCATCTCTTTTGAGCCGGCGGGCTCGGAGATTTTCAGTAGGGGGCACGGCCCTCAGGGTCGATTGGGGGGCGCATGACGAAAGCACTCGCCCGCGCCGATGTTCGGGCTATGCTATGCACGTCCAAACACCTTATTTCAGGAGATTCGACATGGCAGGAACCACCACATTGCTCAACGAGATTGTCGGCCACATCCAGAAGATCGACACCATGTTCGTGAGGTGGTACGTCGGCATTGCCTCGGACGTCGAGGCCCGCCTGTTCGAGGATCACCGTGTCGATCGCAATGGGGACTGGATCTACGGCCGGTGCGCCGATCATGAGACGGCCCGCCAGATCGAGCGGGCGCTCCTGCAGTTGGGCTGCACCGGCGGACCCGGCGGAGGGGACGCGAGCACCATCTACGTCTACGCCTACCGCAAGACGCCCTCGACCATCCAGTAGCGCGCTCTCCGCTTCACCGCTTCCTCTTCTCCGCGTCCTCCGCGCCCCCTCGGCGCCCTCTGCGTACTCCCCTCCCCACCCTCAGCCCCAGCGCCGCCAGCACCGCGCTGACCTTGTCGCTCCGCAGGTTCCGCTTGCCGGTGAGCCAGTAGGTGATCTCGGCCTTGCCCGCCTCGGGCCCGGCCCACAGGCCCGGTCGGCGTTCGAGGACCAGGGCCGCGAGCCCCGCGCGGGACATCTTCCGCCGCGCCAGTTCCGCCTTCACCGCGCTCACGACCTGGTCCATGTGTGCCATCGTAACGGCGCCCGGCGCGACCCGACTTGTAAACATCCCGGGGAGCGGTAGGGTGGGGGATCTTCGGAGAATCATGATGAGGCTGCACAGATGTCCAAGTCGTCCAATCCCGTCCGCACCCGCCGCCGCTCCACGCCCGCCGCGAAGCCGCGCCGGCCCCGCCGTCCGCGCGGGTCATCCGTCGAGGTTGATCTCCGCGAGCTGCTCTGGATCACCCTCACGGTGCTCTACATCCTGATCGCCTGGCGGTCCCTGGCGAGAGGAGACCAGGCCCCGATCCCCCCGCTCGACGCCTGGCCGCCTCACTCGACCCACACGCCCCCCACGCCCACCGCGGGCGTCCAGTAGCCCTTCCCGGCGGCGACGTCGGCGTCCACGACCGGGTCGATGACGGTGCCCATGAAGTGTGAGAACCAGCGACGGCCCGGGTGCGGCCCCTCGCGCCAGGCGCCGTCGACCCGGTGGCGGGCCCGGCCGCAGCGGCAGCGCTGCTCGCAGGGCTCGGAGTCGAGGCTCCGGGCGCTGGTGCGCCACCGGTGCCGATGCCCCGCCCACAGCAGCCGCAGCCCCAGCATCACACTCCCCTTCGCGCTCTTCGCGCCCTTCGCGTTCCCCGCCTTCTCCGCGTCCTCCGCGCGCCCTCCGCGCTCTCTGCGTACTCCGTCTTCCCCCGCGAAGCGGGCGACCCGGGCCTGCGCCCGGGCCGCCCCGGAGGAGAGAGAGATCTACTTGCGCTTGGTCTTCGTCGCCTTCGCCGCCTTCGCCGGTTTCGTCGCCTTCGCCGGCTCGGGCTCCGCTGCAGACGTCTGCAGCCGCTTGAGGATCGGGCCCAGCCCGCCCCCGTACGGCCCGGCGATCTTGCAGAAGTCCTTCGCGTCGAAGCAGTGCTCCAGCTGCCCGATCATCTCGAACAGCACCACCAGCCGGACGAGGTCCTCGGCGCTCCCGCACTTCTTCAGGCCCAGGTGCGTGTAGGCGTCGCCGAACCCGTACATCTGGGCGTCGAGGATCTCCTCGGCCCGCGCGAGCATCGGCCCGACCGCCGCCTTGCGGAACGACTCGACCACCGACTTCATCAGCTCGGGCGCGATCTTCTCGAAGGCCTCCTGCTCCGCCTGGCGGCGCTTGCGCTCGGCCTCGGCCCGCTCCACCGCCGCCGCGCCCTTCCCGCCCCCCCCGCCTTTGGCCTCCTTGGCCCGCTCCGCCGCCCGCCTCGCCTTCTCCTTCTGCTCCTTGCCCCAGTGCACCGCGCACTTCTCCTTGTCGATGCAGACGGCGAAGGCCTGCCCCCGGTTCGGGCCGCAGGCCACCACGCCCAGCACCGCGTGCGCGCACGTCTTCGTGGGCTCGGGCTTCCCGCCCCAGTGGTCCACGTGGGGCTGCCCGTCCGCCCGCTTCCAGTGCGCCTCGCCGATGATCCGCCCGCCCCCGTCCTTCCGCACATCGTCGTCGGGCCGGTACTCGTACGTGATCTGCACGAACTTGCCGCCGGGCGCTCTGGCCACGGTGTCCCGCACCGCGGCGAACTCGTGCGGCGCCGCCGCCGCCGCCTGGGCCGGGTCGAAGCGCACGTGATGGGCGATCCAGTGCCCCAGCTCCGCCACGCTCACGGGCTTGAGCCCCGCGTACGGGTCGGCCGTCTCGCCGCTGATCGCGCGGTCGGCCTCGAGATCCGCCTCGTCCGTCTTCTCATGCTGCCACAGCCCGCCCTCGCCGCGGTCCAGGCCGTCGCCGCCGGCGATGGCCCGCTCCTGGTCCTTCTTCGTCAGCCGCGCGATCAGGATCCCGTGCCCCGCGCTGATCCGCCCGGACTCGAGAAGCTTCATCGCCGGCGGCGCCAGGTCCAGCAGCTTCATACGGTCCCACACGTACTTGGGGCTCTTGCCGATCCGCGCCGCGATGCTCTCGGCCGAGTGCTTCTTCGGGTCGCTGTCGATGAGCGCCCGGTACCCGCGGCCCTCCTCCAGCGGCGTCAGGTCGTCCCGCTGCAGGTTCTCGATGAGCTGCAGCTCGATCACCTGGACGTCGGTCAGGTCCTTGACCACCGCGGGGACCTCGGCGAGCCCCGCCAGCTTCGCCGCCCGGTACCGCCGCTCGCCGGCGACGATCTCGAACCCGGCCGTCCCTGGGTTCTTCTTCGGTGCGACCCGCACCACCAGCGGCTCGATCACCCCGACGGCCGTGAGGCTCGCCGCCAGCTCCCGCAGCTTGTCTGGGTCGAAGTGCTTCCTCGGGTTGGTGGGCGAGGGCTTGAGTTCAACGATCGGGATGGATTGCATGGTCGTCATCAATGTGTCCCCCTGAACCCAGGGACAGCAGTCCCTGGGTTCGCCTTTGAACGCGAAGGGTCATTTCTGTGTATCCGCCGTCTTGGACCTGCGGTACTCGTCCAGCAGCGTCGCCTTGTTCTCTTCACACCACGATTTCCACCGGTCCGATGATCGGAGGATCTCCGCCGCCGGCTGGGGGTGCAGCAGGCCATAGGCCGCCAAAATCATCTTGCCCCCTGTCCGCCGACCGCGTTCGTCCCGCCCGTCCCAAAAACCATGCGACGGGGCGCCGCACATCATGTAGACATAGACGACCTCGTCGTCGCGCGGATCATCCCCCAGCAGAACGCACCGCCCGGCGCCCGCCGCGTCCACCGCCACCCGCAGCATGATCGCCGCCACGGGCGGCGTGAGAGATCGGGCACCCAGCGGCCCGTCGAGGAAGGACGCCAGAACGCGCTCGCTCATGGTGGGTCCCCCGCCCGCAGCTGGGTCTCCGGGTCGAACCAGCGCAAAAACCCCGGCTTGTTTGCGAACTCGACGCCGACCAGCTCCATGTGCGGGTCGATCTTCCGCACCTCGCCGGTCTGCCCGGTCCGCTTGTCCAGCTTCGTGACGACGACGACGCGGTCGCCGATCGACACGACGCCCCAGGGCGTGGCGATGCGGTTGCGGCGGCTCACGCCCGACCTCCACCGGCACCCCCGGCCACCAGCCGCCTCCCGTTCCACACCAGCCGCGGCCGCGCCTTCTTCGTCGAGAAGTGGCAGATCCCGACGATGGCCCGCCCGGGGAACCGCTCCTCGAGCCGGCCGCACGCCGCCTCGGCGTCCTTCTTCGTGTACGCCCAGCAGCTCATCTCGATCTCCCGCGACCGGGCCGCCGGCTTGACCGCCAGCCAGATCCGCGGCCGTTCCCTGTTCTTCATCGCGAGTCCCTTCCCACAGTTCCACATTTCCACATGTTCACATTGCCACATCTGTGTCCCTGTGCCCATGTGCCAATGTGCCCATGTGCCAATGTGCCCCTTCCCCCAACGGTAACATAGCGTTACCGCCCCGTCAAGTGCAGCTCCGCGATCTCCTGCCGCACCCCGACCGGCAGCCCGCCCCCCATCCCCCCGATCGCCCCCGCCCGGTGCAGCTCCTCGAGCTCCCCGACCCGCAGCGGCAGGGCGTCGGGCCGCACGATCGCGTGGCACTCGGTCGTCTTCGGGTCCACCCTCCAGCCCGCGGCCATCAGCCGGCGGATGTCGGTGAGCAGCATCACCCACGGGATCTTGCCGACCCGCGCCGGATCCGGGCGGTAGACAAACCCGCCCGGCCCCGGCCCCGCCTCGCGGACCAGCGGCCAGGGCTCGCCCATGCCGACCAGGTCCGTCCGCCGCGTCATCCGCCGCAGCTCGTCCCGCACCTGGCCGATCAGCGCCGGGTCCGTCGCCGCGTCGAAGCACACGAACGTGTGCCGCGGCAGCACCATCGCCGGCCCGATGTTCCACCCGTGCCACTGCCGCCGCGTCATCACCGGCGGGTCGGGCAGGCACCCGTCGGGCCGCTCCTGGTTGGGCAGGCCCGAGTCCATCCCGTCCACCCGCGTCGGGTCCTGGTGCATCGGGATCTCCCACCCCGTGTAGTGCCCGAGCAGCGCCCCGAACGCCTCGGCGTCGGCGTTCAGGTCCGGCGACATCGCGTAGAGCCGGACCGCCTCGAGCATGGCGTGCACGTACGAGCTCGGGTAGTACTTCTGTTCCTTGGGCGCCCCCGGCCACTGGTGGAGCAGGAACCGCATCGCGAGCAACCCCATCACGCGGCGGGCCTGGGACATCTCCGCCAGGGCCGCCCGCGTCCGCCCCCGTGGGTCCGCCACAAACCCGGGGTCCAGCGTCCGCGGCCCGACCGGCGACCCGGTCACGCCGAACAGGTACATGGGTGTCCGATCGGGGTGTTTCATTCCCGTACTCCTGCGTGCCGCGTGCTGCGGCCATGAGGTGCTGTAACTCAGTTCCGTGTGGGTGGTGCCGGGGTCGGCGCTGGCTCGCGATCGACGGGTGCGTTCATGCCGGCCTCACGGACCGGCGGCCGGCTTGAGCAGACCCACCACCGGATGGAGCGCGAGTACTTCGCGCCCTCCGTCCTGCTCCAGACAGAGCGGTAGAAACACCCGTGCCAGTGCTCGGGGGCCTCGCCGCCGTGCCGCGCGAACTGCGAAAGCGTCAGGTACTCGACCGTGAACCGCTCGCCATTGCGGTCCCAGATCCGCATGCCGGGCAGGATCGGGACGCCGTCGCTCGTGTGCGGCCAGATCTCTGGCGGCAGCTGGATGACGTCGCCCCAGATCGCCTCCCAGAGTCCCGAGATCCATCGCAGCAACCTGACCATCGCCGCCCCCTTTCTTCGCGCTCTTCGCGCCCTTCGCGTTACCCGTCCTCCGCCTACACCCCGTGCAGCTTCTCGAGCACCTCGATCGCCTGGTCCAGCCGCCCGCGTTCCGCCTTCAGGTCCTCGATCACCGCGGCGATCGACGACCGCACCCCCGCCCCCACGGGCGCGAACGCCGGGCGGGTCTCCGGCGCCGCGGCCCGCGCCGCCGTCACAGGCACGAGCGCCGGGCGACTCTCCGCCGCCGACTTCTTCGGCCGCCCGCGCCTGGGCGCCGCCCCCAGCGCCGCCCGCCGCTTCTGCCACATCTCCAGGTGCGTGGGCGTGAACCGCACGCCCTCGGCGGTCTTCGCGTGCGGCCAGCCTTCCTTCACCAGCTGCCCGATCCTCGAGGGCGTCAGGTCCAGCTTCGCGGCCATCTGCGCCATGGTCAGCATCTGTTCCTCCCGCGCTTCGCGCGGCTCGGTGCTCCGTTCTCCCTCTCCCCCGGGGGGTGGGGGAGAGGGCCGGGGTGAGGGGCGCGGCCGCCTCGGCGCTGCGCCGTCGCCCAGTCCCCGCCAGGCCGTGTCGATCAGCGGCCGCACCTCGATCTGCCGGACGAAGTCCGGGTCGTCCAGGTGCGCCGGCCGCGGCGACAGCACCGCCCCGTCGAGGCTGTCGACCCCCCGCGTCGTGTGGCAGTGCCGCGTGTCCAGCCGGCTCATCCGTTCGGCCTCCGTGCGGCGCATGGCCTGTAGCAAATAGCCGCACAATCCGAAAAATGCACCGAAAACCCGTCTGAAACACTTGCTTTGATGTAGCGATATGCTACACTATGGGCATGGACGGGGCCGGAAACCCCGCCAAAGGAGACCGAAGAATGGAGAACGGGAATCCCAAACGGAAGGTGACGGGCAAGGCGCTCTTCGAGCTGGGCATGGTGGTGGGCACGCCGGGCGCCGCCGCCGTCATGCGGAAGCACGACCTCCACCCGCTCGTGCTGATCGCCCGCCACGCCAGCGGCGACTGGGGCACGCTGGACGACTCCGACCTGCTCGCCAACGAGCAGGCGCTCCGCGAGGGCGGGCGATTGATGAGCGTCTACGTGTTCGGCCCGGATAGGCTCTGGGTCATCACCGAGGCCGACCGCTCGGCGACGACGATCCTGACCCCCGACGAGTACTGATCCCCGCGGCCCTCCCGGCCCCGACAGGGGCGGGCGGGTCTTGACGAACACAAGACCGGGCCACGGGGCCCGGCGCACGAAAGGACCCGCATGCGACGCAGTGTTCCCAGCATGGCCCCCGGGCGGCGCGGCTTCGACGTCCTGGCCGACAAGGTGCTCGCCGCGATGGAACTCAAGTCCGTGGGTGTCGGCGAGCTCGCCGAGCGGAGCGGCGTCTCGCGCGTGGTCCTCTCCGCCTGGCTCAACGGACGACGGCCGATGCGCGCCGACTACCTCGCCGCGGTCCTCGGGGCCCTGGACCTGGTCATCCGTCCGCGCCGCTGAGCCGGACCGCGACCTCGTGCAGGCCGCAGCACGGGCAGACCGCCTCGGGCGGGTCGTCGTGCGTCCAGGCCCCGTCGGGCCCGCGCTCCAGGCCGATGTCGAAGCTGTCCCAACCGGCCCAGCCGCAGACACGGCAGGCGCCGTACGCCGCGGCGCACGGACCATCCCACGTCGAAACGATGGCGAGCGTGACCATGATTCACCCCCAGTATAGCTGTGTGCCCTCATCGCCCGCCCCCCGCCCGGCGCACCGCCGCCAGGTGCCGCCGCATCGTGCGCTCGTTCATCCCCGCCCGCGCCGCCGCCGCCGACGCGCTGATCTCGCCCCGCAGGGCCAGCACCGCCGCCTCCGCCGCCGCCGGCGAGCCGCCCCGGCCCAGGACGAAGCCGCGGGCGAAGGCCTCCGCGGCCAGCGTGCGCACGGCGCGGAGCCCCGGCGCGATGATCTCGTCGAGCTCAGTCGGCACAGGCCTCCCCCGTCACCGCGTCGCGCTGCGTGGTCCGCGGCCGCAGCCGGCTCCGCATCCCCTCGGGCGAGAGCCGCGCGGCCATCACGCCCATCGCGGTCCGCACCTGGTCGGCCATGTTCGCGCGGCCTCCGACCTCCAGGCCCCACGCCAGCAGCCGCATCTCCCGCTCGTGCTGCTCGTCCATCGCCGTCTCGAAGCTGACCCCCGCGCCGGTCATGTGGCAGGCGGCGTACAGGCGCGGCGCCGGGGCCACGCTCCGCATCCGCGGGGCGACGGGCGCGACGACCAGGTCCCCGTTGCGGTCGCGCACGTCATGGGCGCGGTCGAAGGGGTCGCGGGTCGGCTTCATCCCGTCCACCGGCCCGAACGTGTAGAGCCGCCGCGTGTTGGCCCGGCGGACGTCACCCTGGCTGACCCGCAGCTCGGCCTTCCTCGCCTTCTTCTGCGCCGCCGGGGGCAGGTCCAGCACCGCCAGCCGCCGGCTCGAGCCCTTGCCCGCCAGCGCGGTCACCGCCGCCCGCAGCTCCGGCGGCATCGTCGAGTTCGCTGTCCTGGTCTGCTGGGCCACGGCGCGCCGCCCCCGTCCCGGCCGCGCCCGACCGTGCGGACGAACATAGACGGACACACACCCCGCGTCAACCCCCCGCGCGGTTATCCACACACAATCGTGTGACGTGACGCCGTGCCTCCTGCCCGCGCTCCCTCGGCGCATCGCGCATCATCACGCAGATGGAACGATGCGCACGGGGCACCCCGCACCCCGGGAGAGTCCGAAGGACGGGCGCGTCACCCGCGTCACGCTCTTGTGCACAACACCGGGACGCCGGCGTCCCGGGCCCGGATCCGCCGGCGCGGCCCCCGCGACCAGGCCGGCGGCGGCGCCGGCCGATCCGCTCGCGGGGCGCGAGGATCGGCTCGGGGGGCGGGGCCACATCGCGGGGGCCGAGGCCCAAATCAAGCGAAAAACCGCTATTTCCCCGCCCAAATGCGACAGCTACGCACCTGCACCCAACCCCTAACGGCGGTAGGACCCGAAGGGGGGGGTATCACTCGACGAATCGAGAACGGAGGGGGTAGGGGGAACCCCCACGCGGACTGAGACGCCGCGGTAGCCACGCTCGTCGGAGTCGCGCACGGCCTCCAGGCCGCCGCCGCCGCCGTTGGCGAAGATGTTCCCCGACACCGTGATCGACGGCGCCTCGAGGAAGAGGATGCCGCCGGAACCGCCGCCGCCGCCACCGCTGGCGCGCGAGTTGATGTAGATGCAGCCGTGGACGCCGCCGCCGCCGTTGGCGGTGACGCTGCCGCTGGCGTCGACGGTGATACTGACGG
>CAZMPE010000085.1:0-7049 GCA_964567955.1 uncultured Phycisphaeraceae bacterium
GCACCTCCGCGATGTTGCTCATCACCTTGTCGTACTGGCGGCCCCTGTTCGCGATGAACACCGCCGGCATCCCGTCGTTGATCAACGCGATCGGCCCGTGCTTCATCTCCGCCGCGGGCATCCCCTCGGCGTGGATGTAGCTGATCTCCTTGAGCTTCAGCGCCCCCTCCAGCGCCGTCGGGTAGTTGTACCCCCGCCCCAGGAAGAGCCAGTTCTCGCGCTCGCAATACTTCTCCGCGACCGCGCGGCAGTGGGCGTCCTGCTCCAGCACGCGGTCGATCTTCCCGGGGATGCCCTCGAGCTCCTCGATGAACCGGGCGCACTCGTCGGGCGACATGAACCGGTTGCGCCCCATGAACAGGGCCATCATCGTCAGCACGGCGACCTGTCCGGTGAAGGCCTTGGTGCTCGCGACGCCGATCTCCGGCCCGCCGCGAAGGTAGACGCCCGCGTCGGTCTCGCGCGCGATCGTCGAGCCGACGACGTTGATGACGCCGAGCGAGAGCGCCCCGCGGTCCTTGGCCTCCTGCAGGGCGGCGAGCGTGTCGGCGGTCTCGCCGGACTGGCTCACGGCGATGACGACGGTGCCGTCCTCGATGATCGGGTTGCGGTAGCGGAACTCGCTGGCGAACTGCGCGACCGCCGGGACCTTGGCCAGGTCCTCCATCAGGTACTCGCCGATCTTCGCGGCGTGCAGGGCCGTGCCCTGGCCGATCAGCACGACGCGCCGGGCCCGCACCAGCTCCTTGGCGAGCGTCGCCAGGCCGCCGAGCACGATCTTGCCCTCGGACTTCTGCAGCCGCCCGCGGAAGCAGTTCCGCAAGGAGCGGGGCTGCTCGAAGATCTCCTTGCGCATGAAGTGCTCGTAGGTCCCGAGCTCGATCTGCTCAAGGTCCAGCTCGAGCTGCATGATCTTGGGCGTGACGGAGACGTTCTCGACGGTCGAGGACCGGAAGCCGTCCCGCGTGATCTTCACGACGTTGTAATCGTCCAGCGGGAAGGCCCGCGTCGTGTGGCTGACGATCGCCGAGGCGTCGGAGGCGACGACGAACTCGTGCTCGCCGATGCCGACCATCAGCGGCGAGCCCTTGCGCGCGACGACCAGCGTGCCGGGCTCGCGCTCGCAGATCACGGCGATGGCGTACGCGCCGGTCACCTCGCGCAGCGCCGCCTGCACCGCACGCTCCAGGTCCACGCCCTCGTGCGGGGCGTACAACTCCCCGATCAGCATCGCGAGCACCTCGGTGTCGGTCTCGCTCGTGAAGCGGTGGCCCTTCTCCACCAGGTAGGTCTTGAGCGCGCCGTAGTTCTCGATGATCCCGTTGTGGACGATCGCGATCCCGTTGCGGTCGTCGCGGTGGGGGTGCGCGTTGGACTCCGTCACGCTCCCGTGCGTCGCCCAGCGCGTGTGCGCCAGGCCCAGCGTCCCGTCGAATCCGCCCGCGTGCGCGAGCTTGTCCTCCAGCACCGCCACCCGCCCGACGGCGCGGCAGACATGCAGCGACCCGTTGAGAACGGCCAGGCCCGCGGAGTCATACCCGCGGTACTCGAGCCGCTTGAGACCCTCGATGAGCAACGGCCTGGCAGGGCGGGTTCCGAGGTACGCGACGATTCCGCACATGCAGGCGACTCCAGGGGCCAAGGGGCCCGCAAGACCATCGGCAATGCTACGACGGGCCCTTTGCCCGGTTCGGGAAGGGGCTCCGTATTTGCGGGAGTTCGGGCGGGGTACGGGGCGGCAGGTGCGCCGAGGCGTCCGCGTGTCGAGTCGGAAGCCCTTGGTACTCCCCGCGTTGCCTCGGCCTCTTGAGCGGCACGACCAAAAGATGATCACAGTCAGTGGGTGGCTTTGATCATGTATTGAGTGGGAACGGGGGAATCCTCTGCGATGGCCTTCACTGACGCGTACGCCCTCCGCGCCAATAGATGATCAACTCCGCACCCGCGCCGATGATCATCTATTCGCGGCCCTTCCTGCGCGCCCGGCCAATCAAGGGAGGGGGAAGGGAGCGCGCCCATGAGACAGCCGGGCCTGACCCACCCTCGCAGGTACGCTGTCGCCATGGCACAGGGCCATGCCGACATCACGGCCTGCATCGAGCGCGACGGGTACGCCGTCCTCGAGGACGTGGTCGAACGCTCGTTACTTCTCGATGTCGCGGCGGCGCTCGAGCACGCCGCGGGGCGGGGCGTCCTCGTTCGAGACGGCGCCACATACGGCGTGCGCGACCTGATGCGTGTGGTGCCGGAGGTAGCGCGGGTCTCGTCGGCGGTCGCGTCGCTGGCGCGAGCCGTGGTCGGGCCGGATGCCTTCGTCGCCCGGGCGCTCTTCTTCGACAAGTCGGCGCGGGCCAACTGGCGCGTCGGCTGGCACCAGGACGTGACAATCGCCGTCCGCGAGCGGATCGAGGCGCCAGGTTTCGGGCCGTGGTCCGTCAAGGCAGGGATCCACCACGTCCGTCCGCCCCCCGATGTGCTGCACGGGATGCTCACCCTCCGGATTCACATCGACGACAACCACGAATCCAACGGCCCGCTGCTCGTTCTCCCCGGGACGCACGCGCGCTTTCTGACGGACGCCCAGACAGCCGAACAGATCCGTGATATCCCGCCGGCGGCCTGCCTGGTTCGCGCCGGCGGCGTGGTCGCGTTCCGGCCACTGCTGCTGCACTCATCGCGCAAGTCCACGTGCGAAGATCGCCGTCGGGTCATCCACCTCGAGTTCGCGTCGGGCCCGCTGCCGCACGGGCTCATCTGGGCCCCCGCATGACCGAGGCCGAAGCCATCGAAGCCTTCCTCGCCGATCGGGACGTGCCGTGCCCCGACTGCGGGTACAACCTGCGCGGCTCGCGCAGGCCCTTCTGCCCCGAGTGCGGCCTGGGCATCGCCCTGTACCTCGGTCGATCGTCGTCGCCGGAGATCGACCCGGAGGTCGAGGCCGCGCACCTGCGCGAGTTCCTGCAGACGCACGACGCCTTCTGCCCGCGGTGCCGCGAGGCCCTACGGGGGTACGAGGGCGTGGCCTGCCCGCGCTGCCGCCTGCGATTGAGCGTGTGGACCCTCAAACCGACCGGGCTGCCGACCGGAATGGGGGGTCGGATCGTCGTCTGGTACTGCCTCGCCGCGGTGGTGGTCACGCTGCTGCTGCTGTACCGCGCGGTGCAGATGTACTGATGGGCGGCGGAGGCGGACGGAATCGATGGATGATCATGGACCGGGCGCGCCGGTGATCACCTATGCACGTTCCCGCGCCACCTCCGGCGCATGGCCCGGCGGCGGCTCGGGCGCCAGGCCAAGGATCTTCCTCGCCGCCGACATCGCGTCGTCGAGGTTCTCGAAGATGTTCTCGAGCCCGACCTTCACGTCAAAGCCCGTCTTGACGAACTCGAAGAGCGGCTGGGCGTGCACGCCGCCGAGCAGCAGCACCGTCCCCTGACGCCGGCACTTGTCGTGAAACTCGTCCAGCGCGTGCAGCCCCGTCGCGTCGATGTGCGGGACGCGACGCATCCGCAGGATGAAGACCCGCGGCGGGCGCTCGATCTGCGCCAGCGTGTCCTTGAGCCGGTCGGCCACGCCGAAGAAGAACGGCCCGTCGATCTCGTAGACCTCCACCCCCGGCGGGATGCGCCGGCGCGAGATGGCGTTGGGGTCCTTGAGCTCGCCCGCGTCCGCGCCATCGGCCGCCTCGCGCGTCAGCGACGAGACGCCGCCGATGTCCGCCATCCGCTTCATGAACAGCATGGACGCCGCGACCATCCCCACGCCTACCGCCAGCGTCAGGTCGGTGAAGACCGTGAGCCCGAAGGTCAGCAGCAGGACCGCGACGTCGCTGCGCGGCGCCCGCAGCAGGGCCCGGAAATGCCCGATCTCGCTGATGTTCCACGCCGTGATCAGCAGCACCGCCGAGAGCGAGGCCAGCGGCACCATCTTCGCCAGGTCGGCCAGCGCGAGCATGAAGGCGAGAATGAACGCGGCGTGCGCGATGCCGGCGATCGGCGTCTTCCCTCCGTTCTTGATGTTCATCGCCGTGCGGGCGATCGCCCCGGTCGCGGGGATGCCGAAGAAGAAGACCGAGCCGATGTTCGCGGCGCCCTGGGCCACCAGCTCGCAGTCGCTCTTGTGCCGCCGCCCGGTCATCCCGTCGGCCACCACCGCCGAAAGGAGCGATTCGATCGCGCACAGCATCGCGATCGTGAAGGCCGACGGCAGCAGGTCGCGCATCAGCTCGAGGCTGAACATCGGCAGGTGCGGCGAGGGCAGCGAACGCGGGATGCCCCCGAAACGCGTCCCGATCGTCTCCACGCCCTCGGGCCGGAACACCGCCACCGCCGCCGATGCCAGCACGATCGCGATGATCGCCCCGGGGACGCGAGGCAGCACCCGCCGCAGCGCGATCAGCACCGCCAGCGACCCCGCCCCGACCGCCGCCGTCGACCAGTTGATCGTCCCGATCCGCGCCGCAAGCATCTGCAGCTTCGGGACGAACGCGGCAGGGATGGAGACGGCGTTGCCCGCGTCGTCGGTGATCGACAGCCCGAGAAAGTCGCCGACCTGCGAGGCCGCGATCGTCACCGCGATGCCCGCCGTGAAGCCCGTCGTGACGGGGTACGGGATGAACTTGATCACCGCGCCGAAACGGCACAGCCCCATGATGATCACGATCACGCCCGCCATCAGCGTCGCCGTCGCCAGCCCCTCATAGCCGAACCGAGCGGCGATGGCGAACACGATCGGGATGAACGCGGCGGTCGGCCCGCCGATCTGCACGCGGCTGCCGCCGAGCGCGGAGATGATCACCCCCGCCACGACGGCGGTGTACAGGCCCATCGCCGGCGGGCTGAGCCAAGGGCTGATCGCATGGAGCTGGTCGGCGACCTCACGCGGAATCGAGGCGATGCCCAGGGCCATCGCCAGCGGCAGCGCGATCACGGCGACCGTCAGCCCGGCGATAAGGTCCGAACCGAGGAGGCGGGCGCTGTACCCCTCGCGCAGACAATCGACGAGTTTCGGTGTGAACCGCGACACGGCGAGCCGTCAGTATCGGCGTTTCAAGCCGACGGCGTTGAGCAGTGTGACGCGCCGGGTGTGCTGCGTTCCGCGGCCCCTGCCCGGGCCTGAGCCTCGGATAGAGGATCAATCCCGCACATTTGGGGGTGATCTTTTATTCCCGCATCCGCGGGATGAAGACCTGCGGCAAGGGTTCAACTTGGGCCATCGTGTACTTGAGCCGGTCGGCGACGCCGAAGAAGAACGGCACGTCAATCTCATAGACCTCCACCCCCACCGAGATGTGCCGGCGCGTCATCCACCTGGAGTCCGCATGCCGTCGTCTTCCCGGCGGGCTCAAATGGGCGGTGACGTGACGGAGTGAACGCGCTCTACGGACACGCCAGGACAAACTTCGACTGGAAGCATCCAAAGTCCGCGAGGTTGAAGAGCGTGTCGTTGGTGCAGTCCGCGTACGCGCTCTGGGTCGCGAACTTGTTCTGAAAGCACGCGAAATCCGCCAGCGTGAGCGTGCCGTCGGTGTTGCAGTCGGGGTAACACGTGTACTTGGTCCAGAGCAGGGCTCGACCGCCGTTTTTGTATCCGTACCCGACAACCCGAATGGCAGTCGGGTCGCTCCAGATGCCGTAGGCGCTCGACGATGTGAAGCCTTCGGGCAGGAGGGCATGAAGGTCGACCCATGACTCGGCCGTTCCGCTCCAGAAACTCGCGCGCGGACTCTGGTATGGTCCCAAGAACACATAGCCTGCCTGATGAGTTCCGTCAGTCGCTCTGCACCTGGACTCCAACACTCCGACGGGGTGCAGGTCTACCCAACTGGCCGCGCTCCCGCTCCAGAGGCATGCGTGGGGAACGCCGGCCACTATCGCCGCTCCAACCTGCTGACCGCCACTGATGTCATGGGCCACAGAGGATGGCGAGCCGGCTGGACTGAGGTCGACCCACGATGCCGCCGATCCACTCCACAGAATGGCACGGAGTTGACCGCCAACCACGGCCATGCCCGCTTGTCGGCCACCGCTCGCGCCCTCGCACTTCGACGAGACTGCTCCAGGCGGATTGAGGTTCACCCAGGATGCGGCACTGCCACTCCACAGAGCGGCCGTTGAATCCGTTGTGCCGAACCTGACCCAGCCCACTTGACGGCCAGGCTCAGCATCTTCGGCATACGACGACGTTGCGCCGGCGGGATGAAGATCGATCCATGAGCCGGTCGTGGTATTCCACAGACAGGCGTGGTCCTGCTGGAAGCCCATGACAAAGGCGTATCCCACCAGTTGGTCACCGCTCATCCCCAGGACATTCGAGCGCCATGCGCCCGCTGGGTGGATGTCAACCCATGAGGCGGCGCTGCCGTTCCAGACGCTCGCGTGCTGGTAGCCGCCGTAGATGACGGTTCCGACTTCAACCGCCTCGCTCACGGCCTGCGCCTCTGACCACGTGGCATTCATCGGGTGGAGGTCGCTGACGACCCACTGGGCCCGGGCGGGCGAGCACACGACGAGCGCCGCGACAACGTGCAGCCTCATGGATCCCACCTCTCGCGGTCACGATCGTGCAACCAGTGTACCGCGCAACCCGGCCTCTTCAAAGCGTCGATTACCGGCACGCCAGCGCAAACGTAGTCTGGAAGCGCGCCAAGTCGGCCACGGAAAGCGCCCCATCGGCGTCGCAAACGGGGGAGCCGGCGTGCCGCGTCTGGACCATGGTCCTGCAGCGCCGAGCGCGGCGTTGCTCGGTCCGCGCCATTCGCCACTCTGCCACTCCCCTCACGCCCGCAACTCCGCCCCCAGCCGCTCCTTGGCCCGGCGGACCACCGATTCGACCTGCGGGTCAACCTCTTCGTGGCGCAGCGTCCGCGCCGGGTCGCGGAACCGCATCCGCAGCGTCACCGACTTCTTGCCCGCCCCGATCTGCTTCCCCCGGTAGGTCCCGACAAAGGTCAGCGCATCCATCAGGTCCGGGCGCGGCTCCTCCACCAGCGATCGCACCTGGTCCCAGCGCACGCCCTCGTCCACGATCAGCGACAGGTCGCGCTCGAT
>CAZMPE010000085.1:7059-8764 GCA_964567955.1 uncultured Phycisphaeraceae bacterium
CGGCAGGGCGTGCACCACCGGATTCGGCGGAAAGGCCGCGACCAGGACATCCGCATTCAACTCGCCGCCCGCCACCGGACGCTCCAGCCCAAACGCCTTGACGATCTCCGGCGCGACCAGCCCGTAGTAACCGAGCTGCCGCCCGCCGAGCGAGACCCGCGCGTACGCGCCGCGCTCCATCGCCCCGCAGTGCGGCTCGGCTGGCTCGATCACCAGCGCCGCCGACGGGCCCGCGACCGAGCGCACCGCCGCCTCGACCACGCCGCGCAGGGCGCTGACCGCCTGCTGCTTCTCGGCCGGCGTGATAGCCTTGCCGACCATCGGGGCGTCCATCAGCAACGCGACGTTGCGGTTCTCGATCGTCCGGTCCCCGGCCTGCCCGTAGACCGCCGCGGTCTCAAAGAGCCGCACCGGCGCCGCCGCCTGCGCGTCCTGGTTCGCACGCCGGCAGGCGAGCAGGCTGGGCAGGATGCTCGGACGCAGCGCCGGCTCGTGCGCCCGACGCTCATCGTCCAGCGCGATCAGCGTCATCCCCGCCGGCAACCCCGGCGTCGCCGCCCGCTCCGCGAGGAAGCTGAACGTCACCGTCTCGTAGAACCCCAGCCCCGCCAGCACCGCGGCGATCTCTCGCGCGCCCCGCTCGGTGTTCTGCGGCGGGCGCACGCTGATCGACAGCCGCTCGTGGATCGGGACGTGCCTCAGGCCCTTGGTCCGGGCGACTTCTTCGATCAGGTCGATCTCGCGCTCCAGGTCCGGCCGCCACGCCGGCGGCGTGCACCGCAGCGACCCGCCCCGGGCCTCGCAGACGATCCCCAGCGCTCCAAGCAGCTTCTCGATCTCCGCGACCGAGACCTCCATCCCCAGGATGTCGCGGCAGCGGCCCGGCCGCAGTTCGATCGGCTTGACCGGATCCGTCGGCGTTCCGGCGTCGAGCATCCCCTCGCACAGAGTGCCGGAGCACAACTCCGCGATCATCGCCGCCCCGAACCGGGCCGGGCCGTCGATCGTGCGCGGGTCCACCGTCCGCCCGAATCGGTACGCCGCGTCGGTGGAGACGCCGTGCCGGCGCGGCGCGCGACGGACCGTCGCCGAGTCCCACGTCGCGGCCTCAAAGACGATGTCCCGGGTGGCGGCGGTGACTTCGGAGTCCGCCCCGCCGATGACCCCCGCCAACGACTGAGCGCGTTCCGCATCCGCGACGACCAGGTCCGCGCCGGTCAGCTTGCGGGGTTTGCCGTCGAGCGTCCTGAGGCCCTCGCCCTCGCGTGCGAACCTCACGACGAGCGACGCGCCCGCGAGCTTCGCCAGGTCGAAGACGTGCGACGGCTGCCCGAACTCGAAGTTCAGGTAGTTCGTCACATCCACCGCGTTGTTGATCGGCCGCTGCCCGACGGACTCGAGCTTCTCGACCAGCCAGGCCGGGCTCGGCCCGATCTTCACGTCGCGGATCACGTGCGCCGTGAAGCGCGGGCACTCCCTGGCCTCGACCCTCAACGTGCAGGCCTCGCCGATCCGCCCCTGCGTGCCCGGCGTGCGCGCCGCCGGGACGACCAGCTTCCGCCCGGTGCTCGCGCTGATCTCCCGCGCCAGCTCGACGTGGCACAGCGCGTCGCCCCGGTTGCTCGTCACTTCGACCTCGAGGCGCACGTCCCCGCCGACGTCCTCGTGGGCGTCGATCGGGAACCCCGCGCCCGTCAGGGCCTCC
>CAZMPE010000086.1:0-8740 GCA_964567955.1 uncultured Phycisphaeraceae bacterium
CGTGGAGCGCGCCGTGGAGATCGCGCGCGGGCGGTCGGGCGCCCAGCCCTGCCCGCTCGTGCCCGTCGTCGAGCGCGGAAGCGACGGCCGTACGCGGCTGGTGGGCGTCGTGACGCTGGAGAACATCGTCGAGCTGATCGAGGTGCGGACCGCGACGGCGCGCGGCGCGCCGCCGGCCTGAGAGCCCGGCGCGATCAGACCTCGACGGGCTCGAAGAGCACCCGGCCCTCGGCACGCCTGGCGAAGTACCCTTCCGCCCGCTCGATGCCCGTCACGCGTCGCACCATCGCCGCGGCCCGGACAAGGTCCGCGCGCTGGACCAGCTCCAGCTTGCGATCCTTCAGCTGCAGGCGCGAGGCGTAGAACGCGCAGTTCTCGTGAGCGATCAGGACGATGCGCTTGAGCCCGTGGGCCTCCACGAGGAACCGCAGCTCGTGGATGACGCCCTGCTCCTCGAGGTGGACCTCCGGGTGGCCGGCGAGGCAGGCCGGGCCGCCGGGGAGCGCGACCCGGTCATAGCGTGGAAGGCCCAGGCCGTTCTGAAGAAAGTCGTCGAAGTGCTCGCCGACGCGTCCGTCCGAGCAATAGATGGCGCCGGCGCGGATGCGGCTCTCGTCATAGGGAAGCCGGCTCTCGTACGCTGGGCTGTCGGTCACGGTGTCCATGGTCGTCCCAGTGTACGCGCTGACGCCGGGGCGGTCGGGGTTCCCCGGCAGCGCCGGTTTTTGACGGGCAAAACGGCCGACGCTGTGGTACGCTCAAGCAGGTCAGGGAACGCCGGGCGCAAGGCGGCCGGGGCGACGGTTCGCCCCGGCGGGACGCGCGGAGCGTAAGCATGCAGATCAAACGCATCCTCCTGCCGACGAAGTTTGCCGAGATGTCACGCGCCGCCGCGCCCTACGCCTCGAGCCTGGCCGAGCAGTACGGGGCCGAGGTCCACATCTTCCACGCGGTGAGCCGGCTGGAACTGGTCGCCGACGCGGGTATCCCGGGTCAACCCCCGATCCCCGGACCGCCGCCGCAGGAACTGCTGGCCGAGGCGCAGGCCGACCTCGAGAAGTTCGTGGCGGAGATCTTCCCGGCACCGAAGTTCCCGGTCCGGCTGGCGGTGGCGATCGGCGGCCCCGCGCCCATGCTGGCCGAGTACGCGTCGAAACACGCGATCGACATGATCGTCATGGGCACGCACGCGGACGGGCTCCTGCGCCGGATGGTGTTCGGCTCGGTCAGCAAGTCGCTCGTCGAGCACTCCCCGTGCCCGGTGCTCCTGGTTCCCATCGTGCGCAAGGGTTGACGACGGGTCGGGCGGACGCGCCCGACGGAGACCCCGGAATGCCGCTGGAACCCCCTCCGATCAGACGAATCCTCGTGCCGACCAAGTTCTCCGAACTCTCCACGCACGCCGCGCAGTACGCGCGCCGGATCGCCCCCGCGGTCGGCGCCGATGTCCACGTGCTCCACGTCGTGGAGCCGCCGATCCCGGCGGTCGACCCGGCGGGGCCGACGGTTTCCGTCGGGTCGCTCTCCGGCCCCGCGGAGCTGATGTCCGCCGGACGCGACGGCGTCGACCGGTTCATCCGCGAACACCTGCCCGGGCTGGCCACCCCCGCCCATGGCGTCGTCACCATGGGCATCGCCCAGCGCGAGATCGTCGAGTACGCCGGCCTCCACCATGTGGACCTGATCATCATGGGCACGCAGGGGCGCGGCGTGCTCGGACGCATCGTCTTCGGCTCGGTCAGCAAGTCCGTGCTCGAGTCGGCCCCGTGCCCGGTGCTTCTGGTCCCGCTCGGGGCGATGGCTCACGCCAGGGACGCGACGCCATGAGGGTCGTGATCTGCGGTTGCGGCGAGGTCGGCGAGCGAACGGCGGAACGCCTCGTGGAGATGAAGGCCTCGGTGACGGTGCTCGACCGCGAGGCCCGCGCCGTCAACGCCCTGGCCGACCGGCTGGACGTGGAGGGCCATACGGCGGACGCGACGCGGGCGGATGCACTCCGCGAGGCGGGCGTGCACGAGGCGGGCCTCCTGGTGGCCGCCACCCACGAGGACATCGTCAACCTGGCGATCGGCCGCCTGGCCAAGGAGATGGGGTGCCGGCGCGTCGTGGCCCGCGTGCACGACGCACGCATCCTGCGGGCGACCGGCGTTGACTACGCGAAGACGTTCGGCGCCGACGTGATCGTCTGCCCGGAACTCGTCGCGGCGCACGCCGTCGCCCGGGCCGTGCACAACCCGGCGGCGGTCACGCTGGATCTGTACGCCCGCGGACGGGCGGTGCTCGGCGAGTACGACGTCGCACCGGATTCCGCGATCGCGGGGCAATCGCTGGCTGAGCTGCGGCTGCCGCGCTCCGCGCGGATCGTCGCCATGCACCGGGACAAGAGGTCGATCATCCCGGACGGAGCCACGGTGCTCGAGCCGCGCGACCTCGTCGTGGTTGTTGCCGACGACGACGGGCACGCGGCGATCGGGAAACTCTTCAGCCGCGCACGGCGGACACCCGGCGGCATCGGGCTCGTCGCCGGGTCTCGCGCGGCGGCGTCGATCGCGCGCCAGCTGCTGGCCCTGGGCGCGGACCTGCGGGTCTTCTCGCGGGACGCCGAGGAATCGAAGACGCTCGCGACCGAACTGCCCGAGGCGACGGTCCTCGACGCCGACCCCACCGACGAGCAGGTCTTCGCCAACGAGTCGCTGGAGAAATGCGCCGCGATGGTGCTCGCAACGGACGACGAGGAGTTCAACCTGCTCGCGGCGGCGTGGACGCGGGCGATGGGCGTGCCCCGGACCATCGCCCTGACCAAGGGCGTCAAGTACGAGCACCTCTTCCCCCGCCTCGGCGTCAGCCTCGCCCTCAATCCGGCGCAGGTCGCCGCACGCCAGATCTGCCTGGAGGCCGAGCCCGGCGATCTCCGACGCGTCGCGTCGTTCTTCGACGACCAGGTCGCGATCTACGAGATCCCCGTCGGGCCGGGCGCGGCGGGCAAGCCGATGAAGGAGCTGCGCAGGGCCGGCAGCTTCATCGTTGCCCTGCTGATCCGCGGCAAGGAGTTCGTCATCCCCGCCGGCGACGATGCCCCGGAAGCGGGCGACACGGCGCTGGTCGCCGCCGCGCCGACGGACGAGCGGATGCTCAAGCGGGTCTGGCTCACGCGGGGCGGCCCATGAACCCCCGGTTCATCGTGCGCCAGCTGGCGCTCCTGATCGGCGTGTTCGCTCTGATCCAGATCGCCCTGGGCGGGTGGGCCCACGCCGCGGTGCTCTCGGGCGCCGCGGACGAGCGGCCGGCGCGATGGGCCTTCCTGGTCTGCGGCGGCCTCCTGCTCGCGGTGGCGCTGCCGGTCCTCCGGCTGGCGCGGGGCCATGACGACCAGTTGACGCGCCGGGCGGCGCTGTGCCTGCTCACCGCGAGCTGGCTGCTCGCCCCGCTGCTCGCGAGCGCTCCGTTCCGCGTTTGGGCCGCTTCCGGCGGCCCGCCGGACCACCCCTTCCACCAATGGATCAACTGCCTCTTCGAAGCGACCAGCGGTCTGACGACCACCGGATCGTCCGTCCTGCCCGACGTCGAGTCGCTCCCCCGGACGATCCTCTTCTGGCGATCGCTCCTCTGCTGGCTCGGCGGACTCGGCGTGGTCGTCCTCTTCGTCACCATCCTCCCCACCGTGCGCGCGGGCAGCCGCGCACTCTCGAACTTCGAGAGTTCCGGCGTCCGGCGCGGCGACGTGCTCCCGCGGATCCGCTCCGCCGCGGCGGCCCTCCTCGCGATCTACGTCGGGTTGACGGCGGCGAACATCGCGGCCCTGGCGGCGTGCGGCATCGGCTGGTTCGACGCGGTCTGCCAGGCCCTGAGCACCGTGGCGACGGGCGGGTTCAGCACGCGGACGGCGAGCATCGCGGGTTTCGAGTCGGTCGCCGTGACGTGGGTCACGATCGGCTTCATGATCCTCTCGGCCATCAACTTCGGGCTCTACCGGCTGCTCTCGGTCGGCCAATGGCGGCAGGTGATCCGGGACCCGGAGCTGCGCGTCTTCCTCGTTGTCGTGGTCCTCGGATCGGCGCTCGTCGCCCTGTTCATCGGCGGCTTCCCAATATCGTCGACGTCGGGCGCCGCGCTTGAATCGACGGCCGCCGTCGCCGCGACGCACGGCGCCTTCACCGCGACGTCCATCTCCACCGGCACCGGCTTCGGAACCGTGGACTACAACGCCTGGCCCTTCGCCGCCAAGGCGGTCCTCCTCACCCTCATGTTCGTGGGCGGATGCGCCGGGTCGACCACCGGCGGGATCAAAGTGGTCAGGCTCTGGATCGTCATCCGGCTGATCGCGCGGCAGGTCGAACGGACCTTCCGCCCGGAACTCGTGCGCCCGGTCCTCGTCGGCAGGCGCGCCCTCGAGGCCCGCGATGAACAGGAGGCCGTCCACTTCGTGCTCGCGGCCCTCGCCGTCATCGCGCTCGGCGGCGTGCTGCTGATGCTCGCCGACGAATCGCGCGGCATGGACGTCGCGACCGCCTTCAGCGCCAGCCTGACCTGCTTCGCCACGACCGGGCCGGGGCTCGGCGGCGTCGGGGCGAGCAACAACTTCGAGTGGCTCAGCGCGACTTCCAAGTCGATCCTGTGCGCCGTGATGCTGCTGGGCCGGCTGGAGATCTTCGTGCTGCTCGCCGTCTTCCAGCCGCGCTTCTGGCGGGCCTAGGCCGGCTCGTCCCCGTTCTTGAGCATCCGCAGCCCGATGAACTTCGTCCCCTCGGCGGGCTTGGTCTCCGGACCGTTCGGCAGAAGCAGCGTCAGGCGGCCGCGCTCGAACCGGGCGAGCCGCAGCGCCAGCGACGCGGGATCGGTGGAGATCGCGACCTCGGCCCGCCCGTGCTCGATCTGGTCGATCGCCTCGCCGAGCAACCGCTCGCCGCCGATCTCCATCTCGCGCCACTCGGGCTTCACGCCACGCTGAGACCAGATCCCCGCCCGCTTCGATCCCAGACGCCGCTCCGCCCACCGCGCCGCAACCTGGTTCACCGTGTCGTTGGCGGTCCACGCCACGAGCCACCCGAAGTCGGCGGAGGTGGCGGCGTCGTCCATCCAGTGCCCGTCGGTCGCGTCGCCGTGGATGGCGTCGATCCCCGTGCCCTTCGCCTCCGCCACGCTCGCCGAACTGCTGTCGATCACACGGACCGGAATGTTGAGCTGCTTGAGCGCCCCCGCAAAGCCCCGCGACAACGCGTGCCCTCCGATCAGCAGCACGCCGTTGCCGCGCCCGGCACGAACGCGCAGCCCCCAGGCCAGCAGCGGGCCCAGCGTCGACGCGACGAACACGCTCGAGGCGATCACCACGAAGACGAGCAGCTCGAGCCGGGCGGAGTCCGCGATCAGGCCCGTGGCCAGGCCCGCCGCCGCCCCCTGCTCGTCGCGCAACCGCTCCCCGAGCGCGCGCAGCTCGGTGGCGGCGATGGACGCCACGGAGAGCGCGACGATGCCCCGCGGCGCGAACAGCGATGCGAAGACCGTCTCGCGCCCGCTCAGCTTCGAGCCCGTCGTCGCCAGCATGACGCTCGCCGGACGCACCAGGAGCAGGAGCCCGGCGATGAACCCCGCCTCCGGCCACCCGAGCGACGCGAGCTGGCTCAACTCGAACCGCGACGCGAGCAGCACGAAGAGCGTCGCGACCAGCATCGTGGCGATCTGCTCCTTGAACATCCGCAGTTCCGTGAAGCCGATCACCTTGGCCTGGGCCATGATCACGCCGCACACCGTCACGGCGCTCAGGCCGGCCTCCGGGGCCAGCGCCTCCCCCGCGCCCACCGACGTCATGCAGACGCCGACGGCGAACAGGTTCAGGTGGCGAGGCTCGGGCCGCGTCTTGCGCGTCGCCATCCGCAGCATCGCGTACGCGCACGCCCCGATCACCGCCCCGATCGCACCGCCCCCGAACACCGGCTTGAGGTACAGCACCGCCGCGTTGGACCAGAGGTCCGACACCGAGCCCGTCGTGTAGTACGTCCGCACCAGCTCGAGCGTCGCGATCGTCGCCACCACGCCGATCGGATCGATGAACACCGCCTCGGCCCCCAGGACGGTGTTGAGCTTCGACGAGACCCGCATCCGCCGCAGCAGCGGCTGCACCACCGTCGGGCCCGTCACGACCACCGACACGCCCAGCAGCAGCGCGATCGGCACGCTCAACCCGAGCACGAAGTGCGCCAGCGCCGCGGCCCCCGCCCACGTCACCAGCGCGCCGATCGTCAGCAGCCCCCACACCGCACGCGGGGCACGCCCCAGCTCCTCGCGGTTCAGGTGCAACGACCCCTCGAAGATGAGCAGCCCGATCGCCACGGTGATGAACGCCTTGAGCGCCTCGCCCAGCGAGTTGCCGTCCACGATCTCAAGCCCCGAGGCGCCGAGCACCAGGCCCACCCCCAGCAGCGCCAGAGGCGACGGGACCTTCATACGCTCGCACAGCACCGCCACCAGCGTGCTCACGCCGACTGCAAGCGCCAAGGATTCCGCCGCGGCTGTCATGGGGGCGGATCATACCGGATCACGCCCCGCCGTGGACGTCATGGGAGGGCACATTTTGGTCCGGCGAACGGGGTGACTCGGCCCCGAAACCCTCTAGTATCCGAAATGACCGAGTTCCTGAACAGAATGAACGAGCTGATGTTCCTGCAGCGCCCGCTGGGGCTGTGGATCATGGGCGGGGTCGCCTTCGTCATCGTCCTCACGCTGCTCCCGATCATCAAGCGCATCGCGCACGGGCGGGTCTCGCGGAGCAAACCCGCCGAGCATACGGCGCTCGCCCTGATCGCCGGCCTCATCAAGCGCTGGGGCTTCCTGACGACCATCGCCGTGGCGGTCGCCGCCGGGTCGATGGCCATCGAGCCCGCCGGGTCCGCGGCGCGGATCCTGCGCTTCGTTGTCGTCGCCGTCGCGGCGATCCAACTCATCCGATGGGTTCGATTCGTGATCTTCTGGGGCACCGTCCGGAACGTCGCGAACCAGACCGAACCGGGCACGGAGCCCGACCGGGCCGTCATCGGCGCGATGGCCACCTTCCGCTGGCTCGCGCAGCTCGTCGCCTATACCGCCGTCCTGCTGCTGGCCCTGCAGAACCTGGGCGTGGACATCACCGCCCTCATCGCCGGCCTTGGCGTCGCCGGCATCGCCGTCGCCCTCGCCGTCCAGAACATCCTCGGCGACCTCTTCGCCTCCCTCTCGATCACCCTCGACAAGCCCTTCGTCCCCGGCGACTTCATCGTGCTGGGAACCGAGATGGGCACCGTCGAGAAGATCGGGCTCAAGACGACCCGCGTACGCAGCCTCTCGGGCGAGCAGCTCGTCTTCTCCAACAACGATCTGCTCTCCAGCCGCGTCCGCAACTTCAAGCGCATGTTCGAACGGCGCGTCGTCTTCGGGTTCGGCGTCCTCTACAGCACGCCACCCGACATGCTCGAGAAGATCCCCGGCATCGTCCGCGAGGCGATCGAGGCCGAGGAACTGGCCCGCTTCGACCGCTGCCACTTCTACCGGTTCGGCGACTCATCCCTCGACTTCGAGACCGTCTACCACGTCAAAAGCCCCGAGTACAACAAGTACATGGATACCCAGCAGCGCGTCTGCATGCACCTCGTGCGCCAGTTCAAAGAGATGGGAATCGGCTTCGCCTTCCCCACTCGGACGCTGCACCTCGAGAGCGTCCCGTCGGAGGTCCACGCCGCGCGCAGCATGGCGGGCGACCCGTCGGCGTCCTGATCGCCCTCCCCGCACGGTCACAGCCGGCGCACGCTCCCGGCGCGCAGCCGCAGCAGCCCGCCCTGCTCCTCGAGTTCACCGGTGATCTCGACCGGGTCGGCGATGAGCGGGTGGACACCGGGCCCGATCGGGCCCCCGTCCTCGCCCAGCAGCAGGTAGTACGTCGGCGCCCCGGCCGCGTCCCGCGTGATGAACATCGGCGGGATGCCCGCGCGCACGCACAGCGTCGCGCACTCCTTGTGCGTCCGCCCCTCGCCCGGCTTCATCGCGCCCAGAAAGCACTTCGCGTCCACGATCTCGCCCCGAAGCGTCACCCGCCCCAGCGAATGAACACCCGGGAGCGCCGCGCCCTCCCCCACTTCACGGACCGCCGCGTCGCCCGGCTCCATCTCGAGCATCCGCCGCCCGTCCCTCCGCAGAATCCACCCCGAGATGGCGACACGCCGCCCGTCGGACACCGCGCCGCGCTCCCCGCCGCGCTTCCCCAACTCGACAAGCAGCACCACGCCCGGCTCCCCGTCCCCCCGATCGTCGGCGAACAGCATGGGGTACGGCCGCGCCACCACGGTCCCCTCCAGCGTTCGAACAACCGCGTCCTCCCACACCGCCGGACCCGGATCACCCTGCGACCGCGCCAGCACCAGCGCCACCGCCGCGAGGATCGCCAGCAGCGACGGCGCGGCACGGAACAAGAACCTGCGGTACGCCGGCGGCACGGGCAGGTACCCGACATAGAACGGCGCCCCGTGATCAGCCATGGCCCGCCTCCTCTGTCGCCGGCGGCACCGGCGTACCCGGCGCATTCGGCCGCGGGTCGACCCGCACCCGCCCGGCGACGATGCGGACCCGATAGGTGGCGATCTTCTCGGCGAACGGCGGCGGCGAGCAGCCGTCGTGGGCGCGGTACTGCCACCCGTGCCACGGGCAGGTGATGCACCCGTCGATGATCTTCCCTTCTCCCAGCGGCCCGCCCTGGTGCGCGCACACGTTCGTCACC
>CAZMPE010000087.1:0-8648 GCA_964567955.1 uncultured Phycisphaeraceae bacterium
GAGGGAGCGGCCATTCGCACAGCAAGCGGGCTCGAGCTTCGTCCGCCCCAAGGGCGGAAGCGGCCAAGGGGCATTGCCACCGGGGGCGCCGAGCCGCCCCCGGCAACATCCGTGCGCCCAAGGGGCGAAGTCGCTGCTGCCCGTCGGCGTATGCGAGCGCGCACTGAGTCCTCTGGGCGGATCTGGACAAGAAGTCTCGGCCCCGAGCCGGCACGGCTTTCGGTGGCGCGTGTTTGAGTCGTTGCCACCAGCCTTGATCGGATCTGTGCATCAGCCCTTTGACACGCGGGCCAGGGTGGCGAGCGTGGCCCTGGCCGCGCCGGAGTCGATCGCGTGTCCGGCCGCAAGGACGCCCGACGCGATATCCGTGGCGAGGCCCGCGACGTGGAGTGCGGCGCCCGCCCCGAGAATCGAGATGTCGCGCGTTGGGCCGGGCGTGCCGTCGAGGATGTCGCGGATGATCTGCGCGGCGTGGGGCAGGTCGCGGGCGGCGAGGTCCGCGAAACGTGCAGGCGCGAGGCCTACGGAGGCGGGGTCGAACTCGCTGATCGTGACCGTGCCGTTGTCGACGGTCGCGACGGTGGACGGCGACGTCGTGGTGAGTTCGTCCATTCCGTCGCGGGAGTGGACGACCATGGCGCGTTTCGAGCCGAGGTCGGCCAGGGCGCGGGCCATGGTGGGGACGTACGCCACGTCGAAGACGCCCATGAGCTGGTGGGTCGCGCCGGCGGGGTTCGTGAGCGGCCCGAGCAGGTTGAAGATGGTGGGGAAGCCGAGGGACTTTCGCGCAGTCGCCGCGTGCTTGGCGGCGGGGTGGTGGTGGATGGCGAAACAGAAGCAGACGCCGGCCTCGTCGAGGCAGCGGGCCTGAACGTCGGGCGGGGCGTCGACGTTGACGCCGAGGGCGACGAGGACCTCGGCGGAGCCTCGGCCGGTGCGGCTGCGGTTGCCGTGCTTGGCGACGCGGATGGCGCCGGGCGCGGCGGCGGCGGCGATGATGGCGGCGGCGGTGGAGACGTTGAAGGTCTTGGGCGCGCCGCCGGTGCCGCAGGTGTCGATGACGACGCCGCGGCCCTTGAAGGGGATGGGCGTGACGTGGCGGCGCATGACGCGGGCTCCGCCGAGGAGTTCGGCGGGTGCGGGGCCGCGGGTCTGGATGAGGGCGAGGAGGGCGCCGATCTTCGCGTCGTCGAGGGCGCCCGCGAGGAGCTGGTCGAAGACGGCTTCGGCCTGTTCGGCCGTGAGCGGTTGGCCCGCGAGGAGTATCTTGAAGGCGTCCTGAATCTGCATCGCGAACCTAGGATACAGGTGCGGAGAGGCGGCGGCAGGGACAGCCATATGACCGAGCACGCGCGTGAATCCTGGCGGATCGCCCGCGCCGCCGCGAGGCGGGCGACGGCCGGGGAGCTTCTGCGTCGATCCGGGCGGGGGTTGCTGGCGGGCTCGATGGTCGCGTTCGGGCTGGTGGCGCTCGATCGCGTGGCGGGCGGGCCGGCTCCGTGGCCACTTCTTGTGTTCGTGCCGATCGGGGCGTTCCTGGCGTACGCGGTGGCGCGGTCGGTGCTGTCGCGGCCGACGCCGATCGAGGCGGCGGTCGAGGTGGACCGGTCGCTGGGGCTGAAGGACAAGATCTCATCGGCGATGACGCTGGCGTCGGGGCCGGGGGCGGGCGGTGAGTTCGTCGCGTGGGCTGTGCGGGACGCGGAGGAGGCGGCGCGGGCCGTCGAGTTGAGCCGCGTGATGCCGCTGAAGGCGGACTGGACCTGGGCGGCGTGGCCGCTGGTGAGTGCCGCGTGCATCGCGGGGGCGCTGTTCGTGCCGGCGATGGACTGGTCGCGGCGGGGCGCTCCGATGCCGGTGCGGGCCGCGTCGGAGGAGCAGGCGACACAGCTAGTCGCCGAAGCGGTGCGCGAGGCGCGGGAGACGATCGGTGCGTCGCCGGGCGATGTCGCGACGGCGGCGGAGCTGCGGACGCTGGAGGAACTGCAGCGCGAGCTGACGACGGGGAAGGCGGACCCGGACTCGGCCATCACGAAGGCGGCGTCGGAACTCGACGGGATCGCGGAACGGATGGAGGCCGCGGCGGCGCAACGGGAGCGGGAGATCGACGGCCTGAAGTCGCGGCTCGCGGCGGCGGGGGGCGACGAGGGCGCGACGCCGGGCGAGGAGTCGGCGCTGTCGGAGGCGTTGAAGCGGGGCGATCTGCAGGCCGCGAGCGAGGCGGCGCGGACGGCGGCGGATGATGCGGAGACGTGGACTCCGGAGCGGCGCGAGGAGTTTGCGCGGGAGCTCGAGCGTCTGGCGGAGAAACTGAAGGAGAAGGAAGCGTCGGAGGCGCCGGGCGAGCAGGCGCCGGCGGATCCGAAGAGGTTGAGCGAGCAGACGGAGCAGGATCTGCGGGACCAGGGGGTTGATCCCGACGTGGCGCGCAAACTGGCCGAGCGGACGACGGAGCGGGAGATCCGTGAGGAGCTGGAGCAATCGGGCGTGGAGCCCGAGGCGGCGCGCCGGCTGGCGGAGCGGATCGCGGAGGAGAATCGCGAGCGCGAGGCGGAGCAGGGGGCCGAGGAGCGCTCCAAGGAACTGGCGCGATCGCTCGAGGATGCGGCGAGGGAACTGCGCGAGCCGGCGGGCGGCAAGGACGAGCCACCGGGCGATCAGAAGCCTCCCGGCGATCAGGAGCCACCGAAGGGTCAGCAACCACCGACCGGGCAAGAGCCGCCGGATGGGCGGGAGCAGCCGCAGGGACAGGAGCCCTCCGGGCAACAGGGAGCGGAGCCGGGCAAGAGGCCGGAATCAGGGCAGCCCAAGGGATCGGAGCAGGGCAAGGGAGAAGAGCCTGCGCCGAGCGGTCAGCAGCCCGGTGAGCAGAAGCCGGGAACGGAACCTGGTCAGCAACCCGGTGAGCAGAAGCCGGGAACGGAACCGGGACAGCAACCGGGCGCACAACCGGATCAGGGGACGAAGCCCGGTGGCCAGCAGCCGCCCGCTGAGGGTGGCACGCGGGAGCCTGGTCAGGAGCCCGGTGCTACGGGCAACGAGCAGCGGGGGCGGGAGCCTGGAACCGAGCCCGGCTCGGAGGAGCGGACGGGCACCGGCAACGAGAATCAGGAGGGCGGAGAGGGTGCCGGCGCGGATCCCGACGCCAAGGGGATGAAGGGCCTGAAGCGGACGATCGAACGGATCGCGGAGAGCGAGCGCGATCCGGCGAAACGGCGCGAAACGGCGGAGAAGCTGCGGCGTCAGGCGCAGGACCTTTACGACAAGGCGACGCCCGAAGAGCGCGAGTCGCTCCGCCGGTGGGCCGAGGCGGCGGGCAAGGAACAGGGGCGTCCGGGGGCGGGGGCGGGGCCGCGCGCCGAGTTCCGGCAGGAGCCGGTCGATGCGCGCCGGTCGCCCGATGAACGGGCGAAGGACGCGGAGCGCGTCGTCGCGCAGTGGTTCAGCGATCAGCCGGCGGAGCGGGACGGGAGGACGGGCCGATCGCCGATGGAGGAGGCTCTGCAGGAGGCGACGCAGGGGGCGGAGCGGGCGATCGAGCAGCAGGTGGTTCCGGACCGGTACAGCGAACTTGTGCGGCGGGTCTTCCGGCGCTATGGGCAGCGGACGGAGAGCCCGGGCGGGTCGCCGTGAGCCTCAGCTTCGAACAACCGATGTGGCTGCTGGCCGCGCTGGCGGGGGTTCCGCTGGCGTGGATGGGCCTGGCGTGGTTCATGTCGATGAGCCGTGTGCGGCGCTGGTCGGCGGTGGTGCTGCGGGTGGTGCTGATCGGGCTGATCGCGGGGATGCTGGCGGGGGCGAGCGGCGTGCGGACGACCGACTCGATCGCGGTGGTCGGCGTGATCGACATCTCGGGATCGGTGCGCCGTTTCGCGGACGCGGGGGTCGACGGGCTGGGGCGCCGGCTCGACCCGGTCGAGGCGGCCCGGGCGTTTCTCGTGCAGGCGGCTCGCGATCGCGGGCCGGATGATCGGATGGGGCTGGTGGTGTTCGACGGCCGGTCGCTGGCGGTGGCGACGCCGACACGGGCGGACATCGCCGAACGCGCGCTGGACGTGTCGATGGTCGAGGGGACGGACATCGCGGGCGCGCTGCGCTACGCCGCGGCGCTCCTGCCCGGAGACGCGTCGGGGCGGATCGTGCTGATGAGCGACGGGAACGAGACGGCGGGGGACGCGGGTCTCGCGGCGCGGGAGCTGGGCGCGGGGACGGCGCGGGCGGGCGTGCCGGTGGACGTGGTTCCGTTCGCGTACAACGTGTCGCGCGAGGCGATGATCGAGTCGGTGGATGCGCCGCCGCGGGCCGCGAGCGAGGCGAACATTACGGTGCGTGTCGCGTTGTTCTCGACGGACGGGATCGCGGGGACGCTGCAGCTGGTGGCCGAGGGCGAGCCCGTGGACATCAACGGCGATCTGCCGGGGACGGGGCGCCGGCTGGACCTGCCTCCGGGTCGGCATGTCGAGCTGATCACGGTCGGTCTGGAGCCGCGGCGGATCCACAGGTTCAAGGCGGTGCTCGAGCCGGACACCGTGTCGACGGCGGGCGGGGCGGCGACCCTGGTGAACGACACGCGCTTGGAGAACAACGAAGGGGAGTCGTTCACGATCACGCCCGGCAAGGGGTCGGTGCTGCTGGTGGACGGGGTGAGCGACGGGGCTCCGGACGGGCCGGGTTCATCGGTGGCGCGGGTGCTGCGGCGGGCGGGGATCGACGTGACGACGGTGGCGGCGAGCGCGGTGCCGGCGAGCCTGCTCGAGATGCAGGCGTACGACCTGGTGATGCTGCAGAACGTGCCGGTGGAGTCGGTGACGCCGGAGCGCCAGGAAGTGCTGGCGGCGTACGTGCGGGACTGGGGCGGCGGGCTGGTGATGATCGGCGGGCCGGACTCGTTCGGGGCGGGCGGGTGGAAGGGGAGCGCGATCGAGCCGCTGCTGCCGGTGAGCCTGGACCTGCCCGAGCGGCTGGTGCAGCCGGACGCGGCGATCGTGTTTGTGCTGGACGTGTCGGGTTCGATGGGGCGGTCGGTGATGGGGTCCACGCTGTCGCAGCAGGAGATCGCGAACGAGGCGGCGGCGCTGGCGGTGCGGAGCCTGGACAAGAAGGACCTGGTCGGGGTGATCGCGTTCAGCGAGAACTACGACGTGATCGTGCCCCTTGCGCCGAACGCGGACCCCGAGGCGACGGCGGCGCGGGTGCTGTCGCTCGGGCCCGGGGGCGGCACGAACATGGGTCCGGCGATGGAGGAGGCCGAGCGTCAGTTGAGCGCGGCGCGGGCCGAAGTGAAGCACCTGATCGTTCTCTCGGACGGGCGGTCGCTGGGGTACGAGACGCTGCCCGACCTCGCGGGGCGGATGCACGAGCGGCACGGGATCACGGTGTCGACGATCTCGGTGGGCAGCCAGTCGGACGACGTGACGATGGACTCGATCGCGACGCGCGGCGGGGGGACGTTCTATCCCGTGTCCAACCCGACGCTGCTGCCGAAGTTCTTTCTCAAGGCGGTGCGGATCGTGCGGACGCCGATGGTGCGCGAATCGCCGTTCGAGCCGCGGATCCTGCCGACCGGGTCGCCGCTGACCGCGGGGCTGGGAACGCCGGCGCGGCTGACGGGAGTGAACCTGACGCAGGCGCGACCGGAGCCGACGATCGTCAACGCGATGAGCACGCCGACGGGTGAGCCGCTGCTGGCGCACTGGAACGTGGAGCTGGGTCAGGTGGCGGCGTTTACGTCGGATGCGCATGACTGGGCGCGGGCGTGGCTGGACTGGGAGGGGTACTCGACGATGTGGACGTCGATCGCGCGGGTGATCTCGCGGTCGGCGGGCACGGGGCGGTTCGATCTGACGACGGAGATCTCGGGGGACGTGCTGAAGATCGGGCTGGACGCGGCGGGGGAGGACGGGCGGCCGCTGGACCTGCTGACCGTGCCGGCGACGGTCTATGACCCGAACGGGGGCGAGACGGAGGTGACGCTGTCGCAGACGGGTCCCGGGCTGTACGCCGCGAGCGTTCCGGCGCGGATGAGCGGGAACTACGTCGTGCTGGTCAAGCCGCGGCTGGGGGCGCAGAAACTGTCGCCCGTGATCGGCGGGGCGTCGCTGACGTCGGGCGTCGAGTTCCGGCGGTTGCGATCGAACACGGCTCTGCTGCGGCGGATCGCGGAGACCACGGGCGGGCGGCTGCTGGACCTGCGGCGTCCGGACACGGCGAAGCTGTTTGATCACTCGGGTGTGCCGCCGACGGAGGCGCGGGTGCCGCTGTGGCGGACGCTGCTGATCTGGGCGGTGCTGGTGATGCTGCTGGACGTGGCGACGCGCCGGATTGCGTGGGACCGGTTCGTGAGCAAGGAGTTCGGCGTCGAGCTGCGGAAGATCGCGGCGGAGGCCGTGGGGGACCGGGGCGAACGTGCGGCGAAGGCGACGGCGCGCCTGCAGAAGACGGGCGGGCGGGCGGATGCGCTCGGCGGGGCGGCGGCGCTGTCGGATGCGGATGCGGAAGTGGTTGTGGAGCAGGCCGAGGAGCGGAGGCGTCAGGCGAAGATCGCGGCGTACCGTGGGGCGCGCGAGGGGCGCGGGAATCCGGAACCGAAGGCGGGGGCCGAAGAGGGAGGTTTGAAATCGGCGAAGCGGCGGGCTCGCGAGCGGTTTGATGACGGGAAGGACGCGTAGAGATGGCGCTGCACGAGATGAACCCGACCACGCGGTTCAGCGATCGCGTCGCGGACTACGTGAAGTACAGGCCGGGGTACCCGGCGGCGGCGGTGGACGCGGTTCTCGCGGGGCTGGGTGATCCGTCGCGGATCGCCGCGGCGGACATCGGGGCGGGGACGGGGATCTCGGCGCGGCTGCTGGCGGATCGCGGGGTTCTGGTGACCGCGGTGGAGCCCAACGGGGCGATGCGGGGGGCGGCGGCGGAGCACCCGGGGGTGGTGTGGCGCGACGGGACGGCGGAGGCGACGGGGCTGGAGTCGGGCGTGTGCCGGCTGTTGTTGTGCGCGCAGGCGTTTCACTGGTTCAAGCACGACGAGGCGCTCAAGGAGTTTCACCGGGTGCTGCGCCCGGGCGGACGGCTGGCGCTGGTGTGGAATCAGAGGAGCCGGAGCGATCCGTTCACGGCGGGATACCGGGATGCGGTGATCGAGATCGGCGGGGAGTGCGCGGCGGAGCGGATGGAGTTTGACGCCGCGGTGGTGGAGCGGAGCGGGCTGTACGGGCCGCTGCGGTACAGCGAGTTTCCGAGCACGCAGGTGCTGGACCTGGACGGGCTGCTCGGGCGAGCGATGAGCGCTTCGTACGTTCCGAAGAGCGGGCCGATGGCGGAGAAGCTGGTGGGGATGCTGCGCAATCTGCACGCGCGGCATGCGGACGGGCGGGGGCGCGTGACGATGATCTATAACACGCAGGTGTACCTGGCCGAGCGCGGGTAGCTGTCAGCCACCCGATTCAATCACCTGCGAGGCGGCGGGTTAGCTTCGAAGTGAGCGCCGATTTGACGGATCACGTCGTCATTTGCGGCATCCCATGAAATGATCTTGAGCCCGTCCGCGTAGTGCCAATCGAGTTCGAAGTCGCAACCATCAATGCTGAATCGGACGAAGGCAGAGTCGCCGAGCGGATCCTCCCAACCATCGCCGAATGCGGCGCCGAACGCGCTCTTCAACGTTCGTTTGACCGCGCGCGCATCGGCATCGTCGGGCTCAAACGCAAACCACAGTGCGCCTGATGGATGGCGCCAGTATGGCATCGTTCAAACCTTGACGGCTCGAAGGCTCAGATTCTGAGCCCCGGTGATCCGGACCGGCACGATTCGGCCCACGAGATCCTCGGCATGGGCCTCGGACGTCGCATCGAAAAAGACTATCAGGTCGCCGTCGGTGCGGCCGGAGAGCTGGACCGGGCCGTCCGCGGGCTCGGGGAGCGTTTCGACCTCGTCGCCGATGGCGCAGGCGGAGGAGCCGTGGTGGTCGGAGTTTCTGCCGCCGATCGTGAGCGGGACGGCGCCGTTGGCGGGCTTGTCGGCGCGGCGCTTGCGTTCCCGGCGGGAGAGGCCCTCGACGAAGACCTCGAGCGTCTTGCCGACCTGGTCGCGGCTGATGGCGTCGCTGATCGCGCCCTGCACGGCGAGGAGGTGGTTGTTTCGGCGGCGCTTGGTCTCGTCGGGGACATCGTCGGGCAGGCGGTCGAAGGCCGTGGTGCCGGGTCGGGGCGAGTACTTGAATATGAAGCAGTTCTTGTAGCGGGCGCGCTCGACGAGGGCGACAGTCGCGTCGTAGTCGGCGTCGGTCTCGGTGGGGAAGCCGACGATGATGTCGCCGGCCACGGTGAGCGGGCGGCCCCGTTCGGGCTGGTCGAGGCAGGCGCGGGCGCGGTCGAGAAACTCGAGGTACTCGCCGACGGTGTAGCCGCGGTTCATGAGCTTGAGGATGCGGTCCGAACCGGACTGCGCGGGCACGTGCAGGTAGCGGCAGATGCGGGGGTGGTCGCGGATGACCTCCAGCACATCGTCGCCGAAGTCGCGCGGGTAGCTGGTGACGAAGCGGAGGCGCCGGAGGGCCGGCACCTCGTCGTGGATGCGGGCGAGGAGGCCGGCGAAGGTCGTCGTGGATTCGCCCGCGAAGGGATCGCGCCGGTGGCCGCCGGCGTAGCTGC
>CAZMPE010000088.1:0-8629 GCA_964567955.1 uncultured Phycisphaeraceae bacterium
GCCCCGCCGTGCCCCGTGAAGACCCCAGGATGGCACGTTTTGGGCACCATTGATGGGGCGAGCGACGCTCGCGAACCGGCTCATTCCCGGCCGGACGAGGCCGCTCGAAGAGGGAATGCGGCGGCGGGCCCGGCCCCCGGAGACCCGAACCAGACGTACCTGTATGTAGCGTTCTCCCGCACCGGGTCGGGGTGCACAGCGAAGCTGACCATCAGCCGTTCCACCGACATGGGCGCGAACTGGGTCACGGTTCAACCGCCCGGCGGACTTCCCCCGTGCGGCTTGAAGGGCCTCGGCGCACAGCCTCTGGTCATTCCGGCTGGCCCCCATACAGGGCGACTCGTCGTTTTTTGGGGACCGGGTTTGCCGAGTGCGGTTTGGACGGACGATTTCGCAACATGGACGGAAGCAGGACCGATCGGCCAAGGAATTCAACCTGCCCAGCCCGATGACGTTGCAGGCGCGTTCCGGCTGCCATCGCTTTCCGGCGCGGCTGTCGATCCGGTCACAGGTCACATCTTTGTCGTGTTCTCGGCACGCCAAGAGGTCGGATCGAAGGATCTCGACCTTTACGTCGTTCGGAGCACAGATGGAGGACAGACGTTTCCGACGACCCGGCGCCTCGACGTGCTGGACACGTACGACCCGACGCTCGCCGGCCCCGACCAGATCATGCCCTGGATCGCGGTGGACGGGAGCGGCGGCCTCAACATCCTCTACTACGACACAACGAACCACCTCCTCCCCGACGAGTTCGAGGATGATTGCTTCCTCGACGCCTACTACGCCCGCATCGCCGGGTTTGCAACGGCGAACGAGACGGTGACCGTCGCGCGCCTGACATCGCCACCCCCATTCCACACGGACGTCCCCTACGAGGACAACCCGGACCCGGCGTACGAACAGTTCATCGGCGATTACCAGCAGATCGCGGCGGCCAGTTGCAAGGTCTACGCCAACTACATGACGACGCAGGGCGAACAGCGCCATTACTACACGCGCGCGATCAACGTGTGCCCCACCGACTTCGATTCGAGCGGGGGCGTGGACGCCAACGACCTCGTCGCGTTTCAAAGCGCCTACCTGTCGGGCGACCCACGGGCCGACATGAATCACGACACGGTAATCAACGCCGCCGATGTCGCCGCCTTCATGGCCGCGTACGTGACGGCCCCGCCGTAATCACCCTTTGGTTGAGGCGTGGTTGCCGGCTCACTCAACGGCTCTGCGCCGACGCGCGTGGCTTAGGCAGGCAGCCAAAACCAATACGGCACAACCGGATGATGACGGTATGATCGTGAAGACCACGCTGCCCTGAATCGGGTAGAACGACTCTCCCACAAGACCCGCTGAAGGCACGTCTACATAGACCTCCGAATAGTCCGCAATCGTCGTGTATGCGACATCTCTTGGGGCGTAGTCGCTCGGTGTCCAGAGGGCGGTCCACAGCGGGATCGGGTCGCGCTGGTCGCCCGGCATGTGCGGCAGGATGACGAGTTGGCTGGCGCCGACCTGATAGACGCTTCCGTCCGGTTGAGGAGTGCCCTGGAAGTTGCCCCCGGCGTACAGCGACGGCGTCACGGCCATCTGCGACCAAGTCCCTGTATGGCCGTACGCGAGGCTGATCAGATCGAACTGCGCCGATCCGAGGGCGTACAGCGTCCCCCAGACCCAGCCTTGGTTCCAGAAAACGGGCGTACCGACGCTGTTGATGCCGTCCGCCTTCATGTCGGCTGTGACGGTGAACAGTGCCGCCTCGCCAGGCTCGATGACGCCGTTCTGGTTCCCCGTGTCCTCGACGGTCAGCAGGAACTTGATGGGTTCTTGCGGCTGTGCCGCGGCGGTCGCGGTTAGCCATGCGGTCACGAGCAAACACACGAGGACTCGCACCATTGAGCCGACCATACCCGCCACCCGGCTGCTCGGCCTTCGGGCGAAAGTACCACTTCAACCGCGCGCTGAGACAGGCAACCCAAAGTGTACCACAGAAAGCGAGGAGAGGCCACCTCATTGGCCGCTTCCGAGGTCCGGACAGGGCCAAGGCGTGACGGGAATCGCACCTTTCTGACTCGTTTCCTGACTTCCTCCCTACACCCGACGCCGATGGGCAAGCCTGCGCTTCGGGCGCGATCGTCGGAGTGGGCGTCGTGCCCGGCGGTGCGGGATGGACGGGCCCGCGGCCCGGACCCTCTCCGACATCGTCGGCGCGGGGCCTCGGCACAACGGTGCGCCGCGAGTCCCCTCTGGTCCCGACTGGGCAGAGAGGCCCGCGGAACAGTTGGCACGTTTTGGGCACGCGACTGTCCCGGACGCGCGGAAACCCCTACGATTCTCGCCTCTTTTGAGCACAGCCGACTAGATTCAAATCCTAGATCCCCAGCTTTTGCCGATGTCCACGGTGTTGTGCCCCGGCGTGCCAAGTCGCGTCCGGCGGCGATACTGCGGCCCGGCGGAGAGCGGCCGCGGCGTCGCTCGCTCACGGTTGAGGGGGTCACGCGAAGCGGGAGAAACGGCCGCCCGGCGCGTGGGCGCCGGGCGACCGGGTGTTACTTCTTCGGGGGAGCCGGAGGGTTGTTCCCTCTGTTCGGTCCCGACGGATGACCCGGGTTCTTGCTCGGGAAGTTCGGATTCGGAGCGCCGCCGGGCTTCCCGCCCTGTCCGCCCCCGCCCGGCTTCGCGCCCGGATTGCCGCTCCCAGGATTACCCACTTGTGTTTCCTTTCACATTCTGAGCCCTGGTGCCGCCGCCGACACAGCGGCGTCGCCCGGGCTCGTTCCATGGCGCGCTGAGGGTAGGCGGGGCGTCCACACCGGTGAAGAAGTGGCGCGGTTCTGTGCCACGGCGCGTGCGGCGACGCTGCACCTCATACGGAGTCCGTTGGCCTTCCCGCGGGCGAACGACGGCGTCCGTTCGTATCGGCGTGCGTGCCCTGGAGCGCCGGCGACGTGTTGCGGGGTCACCCCGTTGTTCGCAGGCCGCCGGCGATCGCCTGGATGGAGAGGCGGGCGAGGTGGTGCAGGCGTTCGGTCTCGGGGCCGGGCGGGCCGTCGGCGGCGCGGGTGCGCCGGAGGAACTCGATCTGCAGGAAGTTGAGCGGATCGACGGACGGGTTGCGGATCGCGATCGAGCGCTTGAGCCAGGGCACGGTGTCGAGGAGGTCGTCGCGCTGCGTGATGGAGAGCACGGCGCGCCGGGTGCGGTCGAACTCGGCCTCGATGATCGGCCAGACGGCGGCGGCCTCGGGGGTCTCGGCCAGCGAGGCGTAGCGCCCGGCGATGCCCATGTCGGCCTTGGCCAGGGCGAGTTCGGCGTTGCTGATGGTCGCTTCGAAGAAGGGCCAGTCGCGGTACATGTCGCGCAGGCCTTCGGTCGCGGAAGGATCTCGGGCGGTGACGGCGTCGACCGCCGCGCCGAGGCCGAACCAGGCCGGGAGCATCTGCCGGCACTGGGTCCAGGCGAAGACCCACGGGATGGCGCGGAGGGTGGTAAGCGATCGCTGGGCGCGCCGGCGCGCGGGGCGCGAGCCGATGGGGAGTTGTTCGATCTGTTCGATGGGGGTGGCGGTCTCGAAGAACGGGACGAAGCCGGGGAGTTCGACCAGGGCGCGGTAGGCGGTGAAGGCCTCGGCGGCCAACGCCTCGGCGAGCGCGATCCAGCGCGGATCGGGCGGATCGGGGGCTTCGGCGGTGGCGAGGAGCGTGGCGGAGATGACCTGCTCGAGGTGGCGGTGGGCGATGGCGGGATCGTCGTAGCGATCGGCGAGGACCTCGCCCTGCTCGGTGATGCGGATGGCGCCCTGCACCGAGCCGCGGGGCAGGGAGCGGATGCCGCGGGCCGCGGGGCCGCCGCCGCGCCCGAGCGATCCGCCCCGTCCGTGGAAGACGACGAGCGGGATGTCGAGGGTGCGTGCGGCCTGGTGGAGGGCGGCCTGGGCGCGGTAGAGATTCCAGCAGGCGCTGAAGTAGCCGCCGTCCTTGGTGCTGTCGGAGTATCCGACCATGACGATCTGGGGCGCGGCGGCGCGTGCGTGGGCGGCGTAGGCGGGATCGGCGAGGAGGTCGCGGAGCGTCCCGGCGGCGCCGGCGAGGTCCTGGATGGTCTCGAAGAGGGGGACGATGGGCATGGGGATGCTGGGGGTCTTGAGGCCGGCGATCGCGGCGGCCCGGCGTGCGAACCAGAGGACCGCGAGGAGGTCGGAGGGGTGGTGCGTCATGCTGACGACGTGGGCGCCGAGCGCTTCGGACGCGCCGGCGCGGATCGTCTCGGCCATGAGATCGAAGAGCGCGAGGGTTTGCGCGGCGGGTTCGGAGAGGCCGCCAGGGGTGGCGCGGCAGGCGTCGGGGACCGGCGCCGCGAGGATCGAGCGTCGTGCGGGCTCGTCGAGGGCGAGGTAGGCGGGCTCGACGCCCCAGGCGCGGAGCAGTTCATCGAGCACCGCGTGATAGACGGAGGATTCCTGGCGGATGTCCAGGCGGCAGAGATGGAAGCCGAAGGTGCGCAACTGTGTGCGCCATCGCCGCAGGCGGATCGAGAGGAGGCGGCCGCCGGGAGCCGAGGCGAGCGCCGCCGCGATCGTCGCGAGGTCCTGATCGAGTTCACCGGCGGTGCGATACGCGGCGGACCCGGGCGCGGGGGGCGCGAAGAGGTCCGCCGCGAGCGTGCACTCGAGGCGGTGCTCGATGACGCGGAGGTAGCGGCGGCAGGTCTCGCGGGGGTCGATGTGGTCCAGGAGCGGGGCGGCTTCGGGGCAGCGTGCGAGCGCCGCGTCGAGCCTGCGGTCGAGCTCGGGCGAGGGGATCCGCGTCGCGGAGACGGAGAGGGTGCGGCCGACGGCGCGGCACTGATCGATGTGGGCGGTGAGGGCGGCGCGGCGGAGGTCGCGGAGCGTGTCGCGTGTGACCGCGTGCGTGACGCCGGGGTGGCCGTCACGGTCGCCGCCGATCCATGATCCGAAGCGGACGAAACGGGGGGTCTCGACGGCCTCGCCGGGGAACTGGGTGCCGACGGCGTCTTCGAGGTCCTGCACAAGGTTGGGCACGGTCTCCCAGAGCGTCTCGATGAAGAAAAGGGCTCGCTGGAGTTCCTCGGCGACGCTGGGGCGGTGGCCGCGGAGCAGCTCGCCGTGCCACAGGGCGTAGAGATCGGCGCGGAGGAGGGCCTCGAGGCGGCGCGTCTCCGAGGGCGTGGCGCCGGGGTGGCCGAGGCCGGCGAGGTGCTCGCGGAGGTCGCGGACTTTCTCGCGCACGGAGCGGCGTTTGGCCTCGGTCGGGTGGGCGGTGAAGACGAGTTCGACGTCGAGCGAGGCCAGGAGCGCCCGCAGGCCGGCGGGCGTGAGGCCGGCCTGCTTGAGGCGTCCGATGGCGTCGGGGATGGATTCGCCTCGCGGGGCGGGATGGGCGGCGGTCTCGCGCTGGCGGAGGGTGTGGACGCGGTGGCGGTCCTCCGCGAGGTTGGCCAGGTCGAAGAAGATGCTGAACGCGCGGATGAGGATGTCGGCCTGATCCGGGCTGAGGGCGCGGACGAGGGCGTCGAGGCGGGTCTCGGCGTCCTTGTCGCCGGCACGCCGGGCGCGGGCGAGCAGGCGGACCTCGTCCATGAGCGCCCGTGCCGGCGCGCCCTCGACGGATTCGATCACCTCGCCGAGGAGCCGGGCGAGGGAGACGACTTCTTCATCGAGGGGCCGGGTGTCCATGGGCGGGGGAGTTTATCGGCGCTGCGCGCGGGGCGTCACGGTCGGGGCCGGCACGCCCCGTCTGATCGCGATCGGAATGCGACAGGAGCCGGGCGCTTCACACCAGCGCGCGGGGCGGGTCGATGGTTTCAGACGGCGCGGCCCACGCACCGCCGCACTCGGGGCAGACGCGGCAGCCGTCGGGCTCGGGGTCGAGGCCCTCGAGCGGGTAGCCGCACGAGGGGCAGTGGCCCTGCGCGATGATCTGCTCGGTCCAGGTGCTCCAGGCCAGCTTCGGCGCGCGGACCAGGACCGCGACCATGCCGAAGGGGATCAGAACCGCGGGGATCAGGAAGATCGGGATGAGCCAGAGCTTGAGATCGAGCACGCCGGCCGGCATCCACATCATCGCGAAGGCGATCACCATCGGGAAGCCGACGGCGACCGCGCCGACGAGACCGCCGACGGCGGGGTGGGCGCTGCACTTCCGGAGCGCGCCCTTGCAGACGGCGTGGGGCATCGGCGCGGGCCGCCTGCCGGCCAGGTTGAATCGGAGCAGGAGGGCGAAGGTCGGGCGGAATGGGCGGGCGGGCCTGCCGCGATGATCGAGTGTGGCCGGCACGGGCGGGGTCTCTCCGAAGGCCCTCATGGGTTCAGGACGTGGGGCGAGGCGGCGCGGCTCAGGTGGAGGACGGGTCGCTGACCGCGGCGGCCGCGGCGTTCGACATCACGGCGGTCAGGGCGGAATCGCGGGCGTCCTCGGTGTCGAAGCGGTTGCTGGTGCCCAGGATCTGATGATCGTCGCCCTTGAGCACGAAGAAGTGCCGGCCGGCGCTCGAGGTCTTGCGCTCGTAGCGTTCTTCCAACGGGGCGTTGCGCTTCACGCGGTCGATGGCGTGGAGGGTTTCCTCCTTCGTCGCGAACTTATCGCTGGACAGGAGGAGGCCGACGGGCGGCGGTTCGGTCAGGTTGAAGTAGAACTTTCCGTCCTTGGCGGTCTTCAGCTCGAAGGTGGTCATGCGATCAGCCTCCTGCGTGGGCGCGCCGGGCGTGTGTGGGGGCGCTGGGGTGACCAGTCGATCGGGCCGCTCGCGCGGGCTTCGCTGCTGTACGACCCCATTATAGCTGACCGCGATTCGAGCAGGGACTCCTGTGCATGGCGAGGAAGTCGGGGCGCGCCTGTGCTCAACGCCGGCGCCGGGCGGCGAACAGGCCGATGAGGCCCAGCGCCATCGCGCCCGCCGGAGCCGGGACGGGCGTCGCGACGTTGAAGAGGATGAAGTCGACCTGCTGGCCGTTGGGGGCGAGGCTGCTGCTGGTGAGCTTCAGTTCGATCTTCGCGACGTTGACGAGGCCGCCGACGTGCACGACGCCGCCCTGGCCCATGTTCGCGTTGACGTTCGAATCGAAGACCCAGAACTTCGAGGAGTTGCCCGCGGCGGTGCGGTTGGTCGTGCTGGTGGAGAAGTAGCCGATGGTGCCGGGGGCGGTGCTCTGGTACTCGTTGATCGTGGTCCAGGCGTTGACGTTGATGGGGTTGTTGGAGAAATCCCACGCGGAGAGCGTGTACTCGTAGTAGTTGTGGATGTTGCCGATGATCAGTTCGCCGCCGCTGCCCCAGGCGTAGCCGTTGGAGAAGTTGAAGGTGACGGAGTTGCCGAGCCCGCTGGTGCCGTGGATCTGGAACTCGCTGGTGAAGGGGCTCTGGGTGGTGATGGCCAGCGGGATGCCCCAGGTGCCGACCTGGCCGCCGAAACCCGGGTGGTTGCTCGAGCCGGTGATGGTGCCGGCGGAGCTTGTGTTGCTGTAGAGCCAGGCGGTGTTGGTGAACGTCGGGGTCCAGTCGTGGAAGACGTGGCTGGCGGACGCCGCGGTGGCGGACAGGGCGACGGATGCGGCGGCGGCGAGGGGGGAACGAAATGAACGCATGTTGCTCTCCTTCTTCGGGGCCCGTGCGGGGCGCGCGCTGCGGCGCGTGCCCGTCTTCTCGCAAGCGATGGAAATGGGCGGAGCTCACGGTGAATCACGGAGGAAACCGCGGCTGTCCGTTGACGGCCCGGACGTTGAACGCGACTCCGATAAGCGGACTGAATTGAGCACACAGTTTGCGGGCGCGCGGGCCGGCGCCGCGCGAGCGGGGTCCTTTTCGGACGCTCGCCGGGGCGGCTCCGCGCTTGGGTAGAAAATGCCGACGTTATACCGAAGGGAAACCCGGACGATGGGGACGGATCGGCCGAAACCTCTTAGCGCGCGGGCCTCGTGTCCGCCGTCGCACGCGCTGTTCGAGCCCCTCGAACAGCGCTGCTTTTTGACGCTCGCAACGGGCGCCGAGTTTCTGGTGAACACGTTCACCGTCGGGACGCAGACAAGCTTCGCGCCGCGCGCGGTCGCGACCGATGCGATGGGCAACTTCGTCGTGACCTGGGAGAGCGACGGGCAGGACGCGGCCGGCTCCTGGGGGATCTATGCCCAGCGCTTCAACGCGGCCGGGACGCCCCTGGGGGCCGAGTTCCGGGTCAACGACGTCGTCGCCGGGGACCAGCGCGATCCGTCGATCGCGATGAACGCCGCCGGCGAGTTCATCATCGGCTGGGCCGGGCGGGGCACGCTCAGCGCTTTGTACGACGGCATCTATGTCCAGCGGTACAGCGCCGCGGGGGTCGCGGTCGGGGGGAGCATCGCGGTCGCCGGTTCGGCGGTGCTCGCCACGAGCGACGTCGGGCTGGCTCTGAACGCCGACGGGACATTCGTGGTGGTGTGGGCGGAGGACAAGATCGCGGCACGCGACATCGGCGCCAGGCTGTACGCCGCGGACGGGACGCCCGTCGGCGCGGCGTCTACCGTCAACGCGACGACGTCCGGGACCCAGCAGAACGCGCAGGTCGCGGTGGCCGCGGATGGCCGGTTCGTGGTGAGTTGGGACGGTAACGGAGCGGGCGACGGGGCGGGCGTGTTCGC
>CAZMPE010000089.1:0-8583 GCA_964567955.1 uncultured Phycisphaeraceae bacterium
GATCTTTCACGGCGCCGTTCTGGTGGCCGGCGAGGTCTGGTCCACGGCGCAGGAGCCGGATCAGCGCGTCGGCTGGGGGTTCGCGATCAACCAGAACCAGGGCGATCCGGACGACTGGGATTTCATCTGGTCCGACGAGAACTTCAACTTTCCTCAGCCCACCGCCCAGCGCGGCCGCGAGTGGGTGCTGCGTATCTCGCCCGGTTGGGAGCGCGGCGACTCGGTCCCCGGTGAGTTCTGGGCGGTCAGCACCGACTACCGGTGGCAGCAGAGCCCCACGCCCGAGGGCGGGCGCGTGTATGTCATCCGCTTCGCCAGATCCGTGGGTGAACCGCCCGGCCCGTGGCAGGCCGTTCTGAGCGACGAGCAGGATCCACGCCCCTTCTACTACGACCTGCAGCCTGGATACGACTACGCCGCCACCGGCTGCCACGCCCACTCGGCGCACTTGGTCGAGTACGTCGGCATGGAAGGCGAGGAAGAAACCGAGGGCGTTCAGGTGATCGTCGGGCTCGGCGATACGCAAGGCCACAACCGCTTCGCGCGCCTCATCCTGCCGGACCAGACCGCGGATTATTGGGATGTCGGCAACTGGGAGATCGAGGAGGGGGACGACCCGCCGACGTTCTTCCACGGACGACCCCAGCAGGAGGACGACCCGATCATCCTGGGCACACTCTCCATGCAGCCCGTGGGTGTGGCCCTGGGTCCGATGGTGGAGGTCGAGGAGGACGAGTTCCGGCCCTCCCTGATCTGGGGCGTGGACGAACAGAACGACGTACTCGTCCGGATGATCCTGCCCTATGAGGGCGACTCGCCCCAGCAGGCGCGTTTGAGCCAGGCGTACAGCTATTCGACGGGCTTCGGGTCGAACTACGGCGACCTGGGCGAGGTTCAGGTCTCCTACACCCGCCCCAAGCCCTTGCAATTCCTCATCAACGAGCAGAAGCCGGGTGAGTCGCATCCGCTCGTCGCCTGCGTCAGTCATGCCTTGAACAGCAACGACACCAACATGACGCGCGTGCTCTACTGCCCGGACTCGTACGAGCCCACGAATTGGATGCAGGTCGCGGCGTTGAGCGGAACGAGCGCCGGCACCGCCGCGCTCTACGGCGGCGACATCTACATCTGCTCCTACGGATCCAACCGGGTTCTGAGCGTCCCTGAGCCATCGGACCTGACGGAGTTCTTCCCGATCAACATCGCCCCGGGCGGTGAGAATCTGCTGATTGAGAATCCGTTTCTGGCGTTGGGCTCCTCAGGCGTCTCGACCGTCACGCCGCAGACGCAATGGCCGTTCTGGCAAGATCCGGACACCCAGACGGCTTTCGACCCCCAGCCGCCCTCCAAGGGCCTCACGATGTTGAAGATTCAGAAACTGACATCGGACGGCGGGAACTACGCCGAGATTCATCTGACGGGGAGCGGTTCCACGGTGTGGGACCAGGACCCGGAGCAGTGGAACAACGACGTGACGCAGGTTCGCCGGGTGCGAGCGTGGGTGCTGAACCGGTCGTACAGCTTCGCCGGCGGCTCTCCCGCCATCGACCCCAACAAGACGTTCCAACTCGGCATGCAGGCGATCGATGCTGACAACGTCGGAAGTGATCCGGACAAGCAGCGCGCCGCGATCGTCGACCTCACGAGCGAGGACCGGTGGTGCCCGGTCACCCTCGTTTCCTACTTGCCGATTGAGCCGCAGAGTCCACCGAATCCCGGCGAGACCGGCCTTGGGCTTTACTTGCGCGCGCAGAGCACCAGTACCGTCGGCGACGACAACCGCGGCTTCATCAATCTCGACTGCGCCCTCGACGGCCTCGGATCGCTCCCGTACCCGATCCCGCCGTGGGACACCAGCGACCCGTTGCCCGATTACCCGGACGAACATCTGACCGTCTCGATCGGCGAGCCGCTGACGACCTCCGGGCCCTGGTCCGTCCGCGTTGGCGGAATGATGCCGATGGGGAACTGGAATATGTACGCTGATCGGAAGCCTCCCGATGCAGAGGAACTTGAGGACCATCGTTTCTGGCCCCTCCTCACGCTCTGGGCCGACGACGACAACTGGGTCGAGTTCCTGGCGAACACGAAAGACCGCACGTTCCGGGTCCGCTGCAAGGATCCTCAAAACGGACTCCAGGTTGTAGACGCTCTCTGGCCGACAACGCACCCCAACCAGCAGATGTGGGTGAACGATTCACCGGTCTATATCGGCCTTGGCTTCGAAGACGACAAGCTGTACGTGGGCGCATCCCTGGGCGGCGGTGAGGTCGTGATCTTCAAGACGGGCGACTTCGATCCGCCGTCCGATCCGTGGATCCCCTTTGAGCCCGACGAGGCCTTCAGCGAACTCCGCTTCCGCGGCGCCCCGGACACGACGGACGATCATCCGATCGCTCATGAAGTCTGCGAGATGCGCTGGTTCGGCGGCGACGTGGACCCCGACACCCTTCTCGACGACGAGACGCTTCCCGGCGCGTTCACCAGCTTGAGTTTTCTGAAAGGACCGCCATGAGTCCTCACCTGTTTGCCATCGTTGTCCTTGGCTCGCTGGCCACCGCGGCCAACGCACAGTTCATGTTCATCAAGGTTGCGGATACCCAGACGTTGGTTCCGGGAGGGACGGGCACGTATCTGAGCGGGTTCACGGCGCTTGGCGTCACGAACGGACGAGTCGTGTTCCACGGAGGGGACGGGGTGACCGCGGGAGTCTATTCCTGGGAAGGCGGTGTGATCACCGTTGTCGCCGACAACCACACGCCCGTCCCCGGGGGCGGGGGGATTTTCAGCAGCCTGTTTGCGCCGACCTACACGCACGCGTCCGGAGCCAACACGCTCATTCGCGGCGGCGGCGGAAGCGCGTTCGGTCACTACATCAAGGATCCGGCGGGGTTCACGATTGTAGCCAACAACCAGACCATGCTTCCCGGCGGCGGATTGCTGACCGGGCTTCCGCCCGGTGGCGCTTCGATCGACGGGACAGACGTTGCCTTCGTGGCCAACACCACCACGGGCTTGCGCGGCGTCTTCACAAAGACCGCCCAAGGCCTCACCAAGCTCGTGGACACACAAACCCTCATTCCGAACTCCGCGCTCTTCTTCAGCGGGTTTGGACGGCCTTGGATCAATTATGAGGATGTCACCTTCTATGGCGCGACGTCCGGGTGGGGGGGCCTGTACCGCGCACCTGCGACGGGAGGGCCGCTAGAAGTAATTGCCGACTTGGCCACACCACACCCGGTCGGCGGAACGTTCTCCACGTTCTCAAGCACGCGAATTGATACCGACGGCGAGGACACGGTTTTCTGGGCGAGGCAATCCACGACCGGTCTGGAGGGGATCTTTCGGGCCGGCCACCTGGGATTCGAGACCATCGTCATGCCCGGGTTAGCCGCGCCAGGCGGAGGCATCTTCGAGTCATTTGGTCCTCTCGCGACAAGCAATGGGATGGTCGTATTCGAAGGCAAGATCGAGAATGTATTCGAGCGTTCGCTCTACCTCAGCGATGCGCAGGGTGTGCTTCACAAGATCATCAGCCCAGGCCAGATGCTCGAAGGCAAGACCATCATGTTCCTCTCTTTCGAGACCGGCGCGATGGACGGCAATCAGGTCGCGATCCGCGTCCGGTTCACGGACGACATCCCACCCAACTACAGCGGCGCGGTCTACATGATCAACATCCCCGGCCCCGGCGGCGCCATGCTCCTCGGCGGCGCGGCCGTCTTTGCCATGCGCCGGGCGAGATGAAAGCCGCGGGCGAGTGAGGGAGAGACGGATGCACTCAAGAGTCCCCGCCAGTGACGGTCCTTGGCTCGGCGGGGTTCCCAAAGGGGCGGCGCCCCATTGGACAGCATCCGGTTCGAGGGACCAACTCGACGACGCAGGCTGGATCGAGTTCCTCGCCAACGCCGCGGATCGCAAAGGCCCCGTGCAGTTGATGGCAGCGGGCGATCTGGTGGGACTTGGAAACCGCACTGCTGCGCGGCGAAGCGCCGCGAGCAGAGGCACCCGGGTGTGAAGCGAGTTGCGCATGAAAAAGGAGCCGGGGCCTTGCGGCTCCGGCTCCTCACATATCCGATTCGTGATTACCAGGAGCCGCGACCGCCGCCGCCGCCGCGGCCGGCGTTCTCGCGGGGCTTGGCCTCGTTGACCGTGAGGTCACGGCCATCGACGTTCTTGCCGCCGAGCGCGGTCATCGCCGCGCGGGCGTGATCGTCATTGGCGAACTCGACGAAGCCGAAGCCGCGGGGACGTCCGGTGTCGCGGTCCATGACGAGCGCGGCGGAGGTGACATCCCCGTGGGCCGCGAAGAGGTCGCGGAGCTGGGACTCGGAGGTGTTGAACGAGAGGTTGCCGACATAGAGCTTCATACTGATTCCATTCGCCCGAAAAGGACAGGAAAAGGCCGGTGCTTGAACTCGGGCGGAGGAAGCGTCGGGAGACCTGGTGGACTCGACCGACATGGCCGCTCCAGAACAGAGATCACGGGGAATGATAGGCACGCCGGCCGGGCCGGGCCGGGGGTCGCCGGAACGCCGTTTGCGGGCCGCCAGGGGGCATTACACGGCATTGTGTAAACGTGACGCGGCTGTCGGGATTTCGGCTGAAAACAGCGGAAAAAGCGGGCGTTGGTGTCGATCGCCGGGCGCGGGCGCGCTACGATTCCGTGTTCCGGCCGGTCCGCGCCCCGCGGGCGCGAGGGCCGTCCAGGGCCGCCGTTGCTCGATCTCGCCCGAGTTTCAGCCTCGGTTGTTTGTTCCTCGGGCGCAGGATCGACCCATGAGAATCTACGTCGGCAACCTCGGCGCGGAGACGAGTTCGAAGGACCTCCGCGCGCTGTTCGGGCCCCATGGGGACGTGAAGCGGGCACTCCTGGCGAAGGACCGGGAGACGGGCGAGCGGCGCGGCTACGCGATCGTCGAGATGGACGACGCGGGGGCGCGGGCCGCGATCGCCGCGCTGCGCGGGGTTTCGGAGGGAGGCCGGCTGCTGAAGGTGCGTCGGGCCAAGCCGCGGCCGCCCGGTCCGGAGACGGGGCGTGCGCCGGTGGAGGGCGGGCGGAACTGACGATCACGCCCGGGCCCGGTTTGCGCGTCAGCGTTTGAGGTTGATGTATTGCAGGGGCAGGCCGAGGTTCGAACCGTCGAGGAGCTTCATCACGGACTGAAGGTCGTCGATCTGCTTGCCCGAGACGCGGAGCTCGTCGCCCTGGATCGAGGCCTGGACCTTGAGCTTCGAGTCCTTGATCACGCGGACGATCGACTTGGCCTTGTCCTGCTCGATTCCGTCGAGGATCTTGATCTCGCACTTGATCTTGCCGGCGATCGTGGGCTCGTTCTCGCCCCAGGCGAAGGACCGCAGGGCCAAGCCGCGCCGGTGAGCGGCGGACTCGAACATCTCCTTGATGCCCTTGAGCTTTCCCTCGTCGTCGGCGATGACCTTGAGCTTCTTTTCCTTTTTGTCGAGCGTGATCTCGGCGGTGGCCCCGCGGAAATCGAAGCGTGTGGCGATGGCCTTGTGGGTGTTGTTGATGGCGTTGTCGAGCTCGGCGAAGTTGACGCGTGAGACGATGTCGAACCCTGGCATGGGAGGGATTCCTGTGAGAGGGGTGCTCACCACTGTATGACCGGGGCGGGTCGGGAGTCTCAGGGTGGCCGTCGTTACACTCGCGGGGACGAGGAGGCGGCATGCTGTACATGATCGTGGAGCGGTTCAGGAACGGGGACGCGGTGCCGGTCTACCGGCGGTTCCGGGAGCGCGGGCGGCTGGCGCCGGAGGGGCTGAAATACGTGTCGAGCTGGGTGGACCAGACGCTGCGCGTGTGCTTTCAGTTGATGGAAGCGCCGGAACGCGGGTTGCTGGACGAGTGGATGAAGGAGTGGAGCGACCTGGTGGACTTTGAGGTGTGGCCGGTGATGACGTCGGAGGAAGCGGCGGGAAGGGTGGGCGGTTAGCTGGTGGGGGACCAAGAGAGAGCACAAAGCACGAAACACAAAGCACAAAGTTCAAAGTTCAAAGCACAAATGCCGTGATGATGGAGGCGTTGGCTGTTCAATGGCAGGGGTGCGAAGGGAAAGACGTGACGGACGACGACTTTCGAGCGCTGGCGCTGGGCCTTCCCGAGGCGGTGGAGGGGTGGCATATGTCGCATCCGGATTTCCGCGTGGGCAAGAAGATCTTCGCGACGCTGTCGGATGACTACGAGTTCGGCGTTGTGAGGCTGACGCCCGGGCAGCAGGCGGAGTACGCGGCGGCGCACGCGGGGTTCGAGGCGCTGCCGGGGGGCTGGGGGGCGAAGGGATACACGAAGGTGATCCTGCGGAAGGCGAAGAAGGCGGCGGTGAAGAGCGCGCTGCGCGCGGCGTGGCTGAACACGGCGCCGAGGAAGATGCACGGGATGGTGGACCGCTAGCCCGGATCATCCGGGAGGGGCGTGGGCAGGTCGGCCCCGCGGTCGTACGCGGCGAGGGCGAGGTGGAGGAGGCCGATCCCCGCCGCGCCCTGCATAAGGCCGGTCTGGGTCGAGAGTTCCGTCGGGCGGCGGCGGTGCTCGGCGAAGGTCCAGCGGCAGCCGGTGTCGTCGCGCACGGCGTGTGAGTCGATGATCGCGGCGTGGGCGCGGGCGTAATCGGCGAGGTCCCTGCGTCCGGTGCGCCGGGCGAGGCGGAGGAAGAACATCGCGACGCCCGCGTTGCCGCAGCAGATGCCGAGGTTGTTCCAGAAGCCGGGCGTGGGGTGTCGGTCGATGCCGCTGTTCATGACGGCGGCGGCGCAGTCGGCGGCGGTGCGATCCCAGCCGCTGACGTTGTCGAGTTCTTGGTAGCGGAGGAAGAGGCGAGACGTGCCGACGGGTCCGTGGCACCAGCCCATGTAGTCGATCGGCGGATCGGTGAGATTGTCGTAGAAGACGCGGAAGCCGTTGTCGGTGTTCGCGATGCCGCGAAGATAATCGACGCCGCCCGCCGCGTTGTCGAAGTGGGCGCTCTCGCCGGTGCGGGTGGCGAGCGTCGCGAGTGCGTAGGCGACGCCGGCGGTGCCGTGTGAGAAGTTGGGCATCTCGCGCGTGGCGCCGGTCTCGTGGGGCCATTTGACGCCGTTGGGTGCGTCGATCGCGAGCTGGCAGAGCCGGTCGCCGGCGCGCCAGGCGGTCTCGAGGAAGCGTTCGTCGGCGGTGAGGTCGTGGATGGCGAGGCAGGCGAGGAGGATGCCCGCGCCGCCGGAGATGATGTCGAGCTGGTCGGACCACTCCACGCCCCATTCGGTCTCGCGGGCCCCGGCGAGGAGGAGCGCGGCCGCGCGGTCGGCGTGGGGGCGCACGTGCGGATGGACGATGGAGCAGCGGTGCAGGACCCAGGCGGCGCCGGCGAGGCCGGTGTAGAGGCCGTAGCCGTCGGGACGTTCGTCGATGGTGGAGGCGAGGTACGAGGCGCCGGAGCGGATGGAGGCGTCGAGGCGCGGGTCGGGCGCGGCGGCGTGGAGTTCGAGGAGGGAGTAGAGGATGCCGGCGGCGCCGTTGTAGAGGGAGGGGTTGGTGTCGTCGAGGCCGGCGGCGGTGCGCCAGGCGCCGGAGGGTGTGCGCTGGGTCTCGATCCAGCGTGCGGCGGCGCCGGCGGTGTCGAGGGGGTCGCGGTGCGCAACACGCGGGCCTGCGGCGCGGCGTGAGGCGCAGGCGGGGATCAGGCACGCCGCGGCGAGTGCGGCGAGGGCTTCGCGGCGCGATGATTGTCGGCCGTGCATATGTGCAGCGTAGCGGCAACTCGAAAGCCGCTCACCCGTCCGGTGTCTCGAGGATCTGGCGCAGTCGTGCGGCGAGTTCGGTCGGGAGCGTGGGGAGCGCCTCCGGCCCGAGCAACCCGACCGCGATGAGGTCTCGCAGGTGGGTGCGGTCCTTGTCGCGGAACGCGGTCAACTTGATTCGGACGAGCGCGGGCAAGGCAAGGACGGTGAAACGATCCCCTCGCTCGGACTCGGTCACATCCGGGTTCGGGAGCGCCTCATGAGGGCGCACTTTCTCATTGGCGTAGATCACGTGCACGGCGTCGCGGGATCTGGCCTCCGACCCGTCGAGGAACAGGTCGATGCTCGCCGCGTGCCGGTAGATGAACCCGGCGGATTCGAGGGCGGCCTTCGCGGCGTCGAGGTCGGAGCGCCGGATCAGGATGTCCACGTCCTGCGTGTTGCGGACGGCGCTCTCGTCGACGCGAGAAACCCAGAGCGCAACGGCATTGCCGCCGGCGACGGCGTAGGGAACGCGCGAGGCGTCGAGGGCGGCCGCGACTCGCAGAAGACGTTGGCGAACCTTTTCCACCGCGTTCACCGCCCGGTCGATCGAGAATGGCCCGAGGGCCGTTGTCATGCTCGAATCATAGGACTTGGTCGAGCCGGCTCACCCCATGTGCTTGATGATCGCGTCGCCGAACTCGGAGCACTTGAGCTTGGTCGCGCCCTCCATCATGCGGTGGAAGTCGTAGGTGACGGTCCTGGCCGCGATCGCGCCGTCCATGCCCTTGATGATGAGGTCCGCGGCCTCGGTCCAGCCCATGTAGCGGAGCATCATCTCGCCGGAGAGGATGACCGAGCCGG
>CAZMPE010000090.1:0-8577 GCA_964567955.1 uncultured Phycisphaeraceae bacterium
CGGGCTCATCGCCGTCAGGCGGATGAACCCGGTCATGCCCAGCGGGTGGATCATCGAGTGCGAGCCGCCCGCGAGCATCGCGTCGGCGTCGCCGCGACGGATCATCTCCGCGGCTTCGCCCATGGCCTGCGTGCTCGCCGCGCACGCCGTCATGCAGTTGCTGCTGGGCCCGCGGCACCCGAACTCGGCGGCGAGGTGGGCGACGGCCATGTTGGGCTCCTGCTCGACCTCGCGGACGGCGGTGAGGCGTCGGTGGGCCTCGCGCGCCCAGGCGACCGAGTCCGTCGCCTTCGAATCGGGCTTCCAGGCAGAGAGGCAGGCGGTCGCGAAGTTGTGGAAGTCGAGGGACCCCTCGCCCGAGCCGAGGTAGATGCCGATCCGGCGGGGCTTGACGGCGCCCGAGCGGTCGAGTCCGGCCTGGCGCCACGCGGCCTGCGCGGCGGCGAGCGCAAAGCCCGTGCTCAGCGCCAGCTCACCGTGCGGCTCCGGGTCGGCGATATGGTCCTCGAGGCGGAAGCCCTTGACCTCCGCGGCGAAGTTGGTGGAGAAGGTCGAGGCCTCGTAGCGGGTGACAGGCCCGATCCCCGATTCACCGGCGATGAGGCGGGCCCAGACGGCGTCGACGTCCCAGCCCAGGGGCGTGACCCATCCCATGCCCGTGATGACGACTCGTCGCGGCGTGCCCGTCACGTGTGTCCTGTCAGTGAGCGTCGTCGTGGGCATCGTCGTCGTGGTCGCCCTTGCCGGCGTTGAGCTTGTCCGGGTTCAGCACGCGAACGAGGCCGTCCTTGAGACGTCGCTCCCCGAAGTTGATGATGAGGCCGAGTTCGACGTCAGCGGCACGTAACTGGGTGCGGAGCTGGGCTCTCTCGTACCCGCCAATCTCGCCCGGCCGGGCCATGACCTCAATGATGAAGCGATCGCCGACCCACAGGTCGGCCCGTGTCTGCCCGACGTTCTTCTCGGCGTAGATGACGGGGAAGACCTTCCCTTCTTCGTGCGGGACTCCGTTGCGGCTGAGCTCGTGCATCAGGGCGTTCTGATAGACGGACTCCTCGTGGCCGGGCCCGAGGGCCATGTGGACTTCGATCGCGCATCCGATCGCCTTGCGGCTCACGTCGGTCAACGCGGGGTCGAGGTCCGAGAGCGGCGTCGACCGCCGCTGCCGGTCTCCGCCCGGCCGGTAACCGGTGCGGGTTTCCTGGTATTCGCGTTCGCTGTTCATGGTGTCGCCCTTTCCGAAGTGGATGTAGAGAAAAGCGTCTTCCCCGTGGGTGAATCAATGCTAGGTCGCGCGCCGCAGCACGATCGCGGCGCACTGCCCGCCCAGGGCGCCCGTCATCACGAGGATGTGGCGCAACTCCGCGGGGCGGGAGGGCGTGGGCCCGGCCTGCAGCCCGTCGCTCGAGCCGCCCCAGAGCCGTGCGGGCACGTGCTGGTTCTTCAGGCACAGGGCGCCGACGGCGGCGCCGACCCCGCCCGCCGCGGCGAGCGTGTCGCCCAGGAAGGGTGCAAGGGTCACGAGCGGGATCTGTGCGAGGCGCGCCCCGAACAGGGCCCGCAGCGCATCGCGTTCGCCGGCATCCATCGAGGGGACACCGGAAGCCTGCGGGATGATGGCGTCGATCGCGTCGGGGTCGATTCCGGCGTCGGCCATCGCGGCCTCCGCGGCGTATTGCACTCCGTCGGACGACCAGCCGAGGGCCAGTTTGTCGGCGCTGACGGGCCCGGCCTGAGCGCCGCCGAATCCGGCGATCTCCGCGTAGACCCCTGCCGACCTCTTCGCGGCCGAGGCGGCTTCTTCAAGGATGAGAATGCCGCCGGCTTCTCCCAGGAGCGAGCCCCTGGAAGCTCCGTCGTACGGGCGGAGGATCTTCGCCGGGTCGGTCTCGTCACCGGTTTCGGCGAGCCAGCCGGCGAGTTCGAATCGCAGGAGACGCAGGACGTTGATCGGGCTCTCGGCGCCGCCGGAGAAGCACGCGTCGGCCGCCTCGCGCTGGATGGCACGCATCGACTCGCCGATCGACAGCAGACCGCTGGCCTGGGCGCACGTGATCGTGTTCGACGGCCCTTCGGCGCCGTGGATGATCGTCACGTGGCAGGAGAGCATGTTGGGCAGGTACTTGAGCATCCACAGGGGGGGCAGGTTGTTCATCCCGCCGCCGCCACCGTCGCCCGTGCCCCACGCCCTGAGGTCGACTCGGTCGCCCTCGGTGCGCGACCCGGCCATCGCTTCCGTCAGTTCGTCGACTTCGGCGGCGATCAGCCCGGCGCCGATGTGGCAACCCATTCGCGATGGGGCGAACGTCGTCGGCTCGGTTGACCCCTCCGGAAGGACGCCGCGAGTCCGGACGCCGGCGTCCTCGACGGCGAGCTTCGCCGCGGCGACGGCGATCTCGGTGTCGCGGGCCATGACCTTGGTGGCCTTGCGGTAGCTCTTGGGGACGTAGTCGCGGGCGGACTCGAAAACCCTGGCTTCCGCCGCCAGACGCGAGCGGAACCCGGACGCATCGAACGAGGAGATGGTCCCGATGGCCGAACGGCCCGCACACAGGGCCTCCCAGAGGGGCCCGGCTCCGATGCCGGCCCCGCTGACAAGGCCCAGACCCGTGATGACGACCTTCCGCTTCATCTCGCGGCAAGTGTATGGGCGAGTTTGGCCGTGGATTCGGACGGCCCGCTTTGCCGATAGACGACGCGGTGAACGAACTCGATGCCGCGACAGGACCTGCTCGGCCGTACTACGCGCCCTCGCCGCTGTCCATGATCGATCCGGGCTGGCTCTTTCTGCTGGCGGGGATCGTGATCATCGGGGCGACGGTGCTGATCCCGGCATACAACGACCTCGCGGATGTCCGTTGGCAGCGTGACCGGGCCCTGGCGGTTGAGCAACGCCGGATCGACCGGCTGGAGCGGCACTCGGGCTACCTCCGGGCGCTGCAGCGCGAGGAGCCGTCGCTGGTCTTGGCGCTCGCGGCGAGCCAACTCAACCAGATCCCGGAGGGCCGTTCGCTGGTCCTCGAACCGGCGGACCCCGCCACGGCCAGCGCTTCGGTCTTCGCCGGTCTTGAGCCGCCGGCGGTTCCGCTTCCCGAACAGTCCCGGGTCGGATCGCTGCTCGAGACTCTTGCGACCAATGACCTGACGCGGACTTGGCTGCTCGCGGCGGGTGGAGTAAGCCTGCTCGTCGGGCTGTTGCCCCGGGTCGGTCGCCGGTTCTGAGATCGCCGGCGCTCGCCCCCAACGTGGTCCGGTGTGCCGGTCTCCACGGTTCGAGCATCGAATTAGGGAATTGCGGCTGGCCCCACCCCGAATCGGGTGCACACTGGGGTACCGAACGTGTCCTCGGCTCGAACCTCCTGGGGCTGAAAGGGAGGCCGGCGTGGTACCGCAGGTTCCGCTGGTGTTTCTTCTGTCGGCCGTGATCGGTTCTTGGAGCCTGGATGCGAGAGCCGGGCTGCCCCCCGCGCCTGGGTCGTGGGACCCGTTGATTCAGTTCGGGGGCAACGGGCTCGACCCGATCGTGGCGGTGCATCTGATCCATCTGCACACGGGGAAAGTGCTGGTGCTCGATTATGGAGTGGACGAGCCCTACGGCTCGCCCTTCTCAAGGTTGTGGACGCCCCCGTCCATTGACGATCCTGGCGGGACCGGGACGTTCGAGGCCGTCCCGAACAACCACACCAATCTCTTCTGTTCGGGGCACTCTCATTTGGCCGACGGCCGCGTCCTGACCGCGGGCGGGAGTTGGCTCCCCGCGACGTCCGATCCGACTGTCGCGCCGCTGACCGCGGACCTGTTCGATCCGCTGTTGCCCGTGGGGCTCCAGTGGAACAACCCCGCGGCGCCGCCGGACATGAGGCATCGGCGGTGGTACCCGACGTGCACAACGCTCACCGATGGGTCGGTTTTCGTCGTGGCGGGCGAGATCAGCCCGGGGAAACTCGATACGGTCCGCCCCGAGCGGTACACGCCCGGCCCCGGAGGCGGGTCATGGGTGGAACTCCCGAAGTCGGCCGAGCACTACTTCCCGATCTATGCGCTCAACTTCCTCGCGCCCGGCGGCCTCGTGTTCAACGCCGGCGGACACTCCGACACATGGATCATTGATCCGGACGCCCCGTCGCCCGAGTGGCTGCCGATGGGCTTCAACGCGGGGCACCCGGAGTACGACCATTGCGGCACCGTGATGTATGCCCCGGGCAAGGTCCTCAAACTGGGCGGCGGGATTGGGAAGCCGCCCCTGGCCTGTCGCACAGTCTCGATGATCGATCTCAATCAGGCCTCGCCCGAGTGGGTGCTCAGGCGCCCGATGACGCACGAGCGACAGAACCTCAATGCCACGGTGCTGCCCGACGGGACGGTGCTGGTGACCGGCGGAAACAGGGACTACAACGCCAAGGGTCAGACGCTCGAACCAGTCATGTCGGCCGAGTTGTATGACCCGGACACGGACACGTGGACGCTGATGCCCAACATGTCGCACCCGCGGATGTACCACTCGACGGCGCTGCTGCTGCGGGACGGTCGCGTGGTGGCGGCCGGGGGCGACGACTACCCCACGGCCCAGATCTTCCGGCCGCCGTACTTGAACACCGGTGTCGAGAGGCCCGTCATCCAGGTTTCGCCCGAGTCGATGACCTACGGCGGAACCTGCACCATTGCGTACACGCCGGTTGAGATCACGATTGATCGGGTTGCCCTGTTGAGGCTCGGGGCGGTCACGCACGGGTTCGACCAGGACCAGCGCCGTGTCCCACTGACCATTGGCGCCGCGGCGGCCGGGACGGTCACGGTGCTCGCCCCGGCCGGCCCGGACATCGCTCCGCCGGGCCATTCCATGCTGTTTCTGCTCGAGCCCTCGGGTGTGCCCTCGGCGGCGGCCTACGTGCGCGTCGGCGGGCCGTAGCGGCGGCTATCGTCATTCGTGACGGCCGCGAAACTGACCTTTCGACCGCGGCACCGGCTGGCGCACCAGCGGCAGTTCGACGCCGTCTACGGCGCAAAGGTGCAGAGGGCCTCGGGCCCCCTTGTGGTGCACGGCGCGCCCAACGGCCTGGCCCACCACCGGCTCGGGCTGTCGATCGGCCGGCGGATAGGGACGGCGGTGGCCCGCAACCGCGTCAAGCGGATGATCCGGGACGCTTTCCGGCATGTTCAGCACGAGGTTCCGGAGGGCGACCGGCGGTACGACCTCGTGGTGAGCATGCGCCCGCACGACCCGATGCCCGCTGCGGAGTACCGCCGGCGACTGCGCGACCTGATCACGGCCATCGATCGCGACTGGAAGGAGCGCTCGGCATGACGCTCAGGCACGCCCTGTCGCTGCCGTTCATCCTCGTCATCCGGCTGTACCAGGTGACGCTTTCGCCGCTCGTCGGGCGACACTGCCGCTTCCACCCGACGTGCAGCCGATACGCCGCGGAGGCGTACCGCGTGCACGGTCCGATCCGCGGGACGTACCTCACGGCTCGGCGCATCGCGCGGTGCCATCCCTTCGGCGGTCACGGGTACGACCCGGTCCCCCTCCCGGACGATCAGAAGTAAGCGTAGACTAGCGTTGCATGAACAGGCTTCCGGCGTCCAAGAGGCGAGAGCAGTTGCTGGATTGCGCGGCGGAGCTGTTCGCCAAGATGGGGTACGCGCGGGCGACGACGGCGCAGCTGGCGCGGGCGGCCGGGGTGACGGAGCCGATCATCTACCGGCACTTCGAATCGAAGCGCGACCTGTTCGTGGCGCTGATCGAGCGGACGGGCCGCGAGACGATGGGGCAGTGGGAGCAGCACCTGGCCGACGCGCAGGACTCCGCGGAGCGGCTGCGCCGGCTGCTGGGCGACAACCCGATGGTGAGCGACCGGGGGCGCTTTGCGTACCGCGTGATCCTGCAGGCGATCAGCGAGGTGGACGACCCGGTGATCCACGCGGCGCTGCGCGGGCACATCAAGAGCCTGCACGCCTTCCTCGCGGAGGAGATCCAGCACGCCCAGGAGGAGCACAAGGTGACCAGCCGGTTCAGCGCGGAGATCATCTCCTGGCTGCTGATCGACATCGGCATGGGGTACGGCGTGCTCAGCGCGATGGACATCACGGGGCACGGCAAGGACAGCGCGGGCAACCATGTGCAGGCCGTCCTGGCGCGGATCCTCGTCGGCAAGGCGGGCGAGAAGCATGACGGGATGTGACGGGACGGACCCCGCGCCTATCTTGTAGATCATCTACCTCGATAACAACGCGACGACGAGACCGAGCGAGAGCGTCGCGGCCGCCATGGGCGCGGCCCTGCGGGAGTTCTGGCACAACCCGTCGAGCGTGCACCGGCCTGGGCAGGCGGCCCGCCGGCAGATCGACCTGGCCCGGCGCGATGCGGCGGCCCTGATCGGCGTCCCGGCCCGCGAGATCACGTTCACTTCGGGCGGGACCGAATCGATCGATCTGGCGATCCGGGGCGTGCTGGCGACCTCGACACGGAAGGTCATCGTGAGCACGCGGGTCGAGCACGCGGCCGTCCGAGACCTGCTTGAAGACCTGGAGAAGCGGCACGGATTCGAGGTGCGCTGGGCGCCGCTGGATCGCGAGGGTCTTGTGGACATCGGCTCGCTTGGCCCGCTCCTGGACGGGGCGGCGATGGCGACCATCCAATGGGCGAACAACGAAACGGGCGGCGTGCAGCCGGTGAAGGAGATCGGATCTCTCTGCCGCGCAAATGGCGTGGTCTTCCATTGCGACGGCACGCAGTGGGTGGGCAAAGAGCCGGTCGCGTCGTCCGGGGCCGGCGGGACGGCGCTCCCGTGCGATCTGCTGACGTTCTCTCCCCACAAGTTCCACGGGCCCAAAGGGGTCGGTGTGCTCTGGGCGGGCCGATCGGTGCGTCTGCGTCCAACGATTCACGGGACGCAGGAACTTGGGCGTCGCGGCGGGACGGAGAACGTCGCGGGGATCGTCGGTGCCGGGGTCGCCTGCCGCGAGGCCGCGGCCTGGCTCGCGGACCGGGCTGAGCGGGCGCGGCTGGCGGGTCTTCGCGACCGGTTTGAGGCGCTGGTGCTGGCGGCGGTTCCCGACGCGGTGGTCAACGGGCCGCGGGACCGACGCTTGTGGAACACGACGAACATCGGGTTCCCGCGCCTCGAGGCGGAGGCGCTCCTGATGCTGCTGAGCGAGCGGGGGGTGTGCGCCTCGGCGGGCGCGGCGTGCTCGTCGGGGTCGCTCGACCCGTCGCCGGTTCTGCTGGCCATGGGCGTGGCGCGCGAGGTCGCTCACGGGTCGCTGCGGTTCAGCCTTTCCCGTGAGACGGCGGCGGAGGAGATCGAAGCGGGCGCGGCGACGGTCTCGGAGTGCGTGGCGAGGCTGCGGGCCGGCGCTTCGCCGGTGGCGGGCCCGGCGCGGGCCCCGTAGCCTGTTGCCACATGTCACGCAATCCCTTCTCACATCCCGGCGGGTTCGATGAGGCGTTGCCGGGCCCTCAGCGGCTGAGCGGCCTGTCGATCGCGTCGCTGGTCTTGAGCCTGCTCGGCTGCATCCCCGGGTTCGGGCTGCTGGCTCTGATCCTGGGCGGCGCGGCGATCATCTCGATTTCGCGGTCGGACGGGCGCCTCGGCGGGCGGACGCCGGCGATCGTCGGCGTGATCCTGGGCGTGCTGGCGACGGTGATCTGGGGCGCGCTCTTCCTCGGCGCGCGCCAGGCGATCGTGATCTTCGAGCGCGAGTTTCTGTCTCCGACCATGACAGCCGTCAGCGCGGCGGATCAGGGAGATCCCGGCCCGCTGCGCGCGCTGCTGCGCCCCGCGGAAGCCGGCGCGGTGACCGACGAGGACATCGCCGCGTTCGTCCGGTCGTACCGCGCGCAGGCGGGCGCCTTCGTCGGGATGCCCACGGCGTTCGACTGGTCGATGCTGGGTGAGCAATCCATTTCTCCGGTTCCGCCGACAGCGCACGAGGCCGCCATACCGCTGCCCGCCGAGTTCGGGAACGGAGCGGGGCATGTCGTCCTCTCGTTCCGATCGATCGACGACTTCACCGTCATCTTCGGCAAGGGCGGGAGCCTGAATGGCTCGCTCGAGAACTTCGGCGTGGTCGCCGGCGGGAAGGAGTTCTGGCTGATCGACCCCGTCCGCGCTCCGCCGGGCCCGTAGCCACGCCATGTCACAGGAACCCGTCATCTCGTGCCGCGGGCTCGTCAAGCAGTTCGAGGACCGGACGGTCCTGGACGGCGTGAATCTGGACGTGATGCCGGGCGAGACCATGGTGATCATGGGGGGCTCGGGGTCGGGCAAGAGCACCCTGCTGAGGATGATGATCGGGTCGCTCAAGCCCGACGCCGGGTCGGTGATGCTGTTCGGGAGGGACCTGGCCACGCTGGACGAGGACGGGCTCAACGACGTCCGCAAGAAGTTCGGGATCCTGTTCCAGTCGGGCGCGCTCTTCAACTCGATGAGCATCGCGGAGAACGTGGCGCTGCCGATCCGCGAGCACACGGAGCTGCCCGCGACGATCGTCGACATCTCGGTGAAGATGAAGCTGGAGCTGGTCGGCCTGCGCGAGCACGCCGAGAAGTTCCCGGCGCAGATCTCCGGGGGGATG
>CAZMPE010000091.1:0-4392 GCA_964567955.1 uncultured Phycisphaeraceae bacterium
TAGGCCACGGACACCATCGTGAATGACCGGTCCGACGACGCGGGGTTCCCCACAGCAGAGAGTCGTTCTGGTCAGGTCTTCCCTTCGATGCCTTTTCGCGGCCGAGCGCCGCAAACCTCTTCTGCCGACACAGTCTAAAACACCAGCATGAAACCCTACACCGTACATGTCGATATCAATCTTCCGCGCGCGCGGGTGATCGAACTCTTTGACAGCACCGAGAACCTCTTCAAATGGCAAGAAGGGCTCCAGAGTTTCGAGCACCTCAGCGGCGAGCCCGGTCAGCCCGGGGCGAAGTCCCTGATGGTGTTCAAGATCGGCAAGCAGACGATGGAACTGACCGAGACGATCACGGAGAGGAACCTCCCCGACGAGTTCAACGGCTCGTACGAGTGGTCCGGCGGGAAGAACACGCTGCGGAACCGGTTCATCGAGCTCGGGCCGAACCGCACGCGATGGGAGAGCACGTGCAGCTACGAGCTGCTCAGCCTGCCGATGAGAATCATCGGGATGATCATGCCGGGGATGTTCCGGAAGCAGAATCTGAAGTTCCTGCGGGCCTTCAAGGGATTCTGCGAGGACGGGAAGGACGTCAGAGTCAAGGCGTCATCGTGACGCGCCGAGATTCGTCCATGGCGCACACGGACCGGTCCCGTGCCGCTCGGAGTGCGACCGCGCACGGCTTCTGATTCCGGTCGCGATTCTCGAGCGGATCAGGCCTTGGGCGCGCGAGCGCGGGCGGCACGCTTCGGCGATCCGTTCACACCAGGCTCCGCGGTCCTTTTCGTCTTCTTGCGGGGAGCGGCGGTGACGTCGATCTTGAAGAGTTCCGAGGCGTTGCGCCACATGATCAGTTCCATGGCCTCGGCGGAGAGACCGATGTTGCGGATGAAGCTGAGGTACGAGCGCATGTTGCAGATCGGCCAGTCGGTGCCGTACAGGAGATACCGCGGCTCGCCGGCGTACAGGATCATCTCCTGGACCTGCTTGAGCATGAACTGCTCGAACCGGTCGGTGAAGTCACCGAGCACGAGCCCCGAGAGGTCGGCGTAGACGTTCTTGTTCTTGTAAACGACCTCCATGCAGTCGCGGATCCACGGGTTGCCGATGTGGCACATGACGATCTTGAGGGTCGGGTTGTCGACGGCAACGTCGTCGATGTTGATGGGGTGGGAGAAGCGGAGCCGGCCCTTGGGCGAGTAGGTGTCGCCGGTGTGGAACATGACCGGGACCTCGAACTCCATGGCCAGGTCGTAGATGACCTGGCATCGCTTGTCGCTGGGGTAGAACGGCTCGTAGCCCGGGTAGAGCTTCAGCCCCTTGACGAGCCCGGCCTTGAGGAAGTCGGCGACTTCGCGCAGGTCGCGCTCGCGATAGTTGAGGTAGCTGATGCCGGCGACAACCGAAAGCTTCGGATGCTTGCTCACGGCCTCGACCACGGAGGCGGTCGACGGCCGGTGCTCCGTCACCTTGTACGACGTCAGGACGAAGGCGTGGTCGACGGAGTTGGCTTCCATATCCGACTCGAGCGCCCGGAGGCAGTCCTCGATGGATCGGACACGTTCCTCGTGGTAGTTGTTCAGATGGGTGTGGACGTCGATGATCATGCGCGGTCCTTTCGCCGGCGGCGTGCTCCGACCCGGAGAATACCCGATGGAGCCGCCTGCGGGCCCGAGCGGGCCCGTATCCGTGATTCTAGGCCGGCCGACGCCGCTTGACGGCGATTGTAGCCTCGACTACCTTTGCGGCGTTCGTTGTAGCCGCGGCTACATCCGGCCGCGCCGGACGGGCGCACACCAGGAGATTCGCCATGCAACTGATCGCTCTTGCCGCGGCCCTCGCCGCAACGGTCCCCCTCCATACGGAACGGCCCGATGGGGACAAGGCCGGGTACTCGCTGCTCGATCCGACGCCGCGCGAGCGGATGCGGGACATGAGCACCGACCGCCCCGACACGACGGAGAGCCCGTACACCGTCGACGCGGGCCACGTTCAGCTGGAGATGTCGTTCGCGGACTACTCGTTCGACCGGCGCAACCGGGACTCCGAAACGCGCCGGTCCGTCGCGATCGCCCCGCTGCTGATCAAGGCGGGGCTCAGCAACAGCGTCGACGTGCAGATCGGAATCGACCCGTACACGCGGGAGAGGGTCACCGATCGGTCGACGGGCGTGCCGATGACCACGGACGGTTTCGGCGACATCGTGGTGCGGGTGAAGGCCAACGTCTGGGGCAACGACGGCGGGGAAACGGCCTTTGCCATCATGCCCTTCGTCAAGTTCCCCACCGCGAGCGATGATCTCGGCAACGGCGCCCTGGAAGGGGGCATCATCCTGCCGCTCGCTGTGGCCCTGACGGAGGACGTGGGACTCGGGCTGATGGCCGAGTTCGACATGATCCGATCCGAGGCGGACGACCGGTATGTCGTGGACTTCATCCATTCCGCGGCGATCGGGCGTGCCCTGGCGGGGGACCTCGGCGGGTTCATCGAGTACGCCGGAGCCGTGAGCCTCGACGGGGGCGAACGGTATCGCGGCTCATTGATCACGGGGCTGACCTACGCGGTGACCCCCGATGCGCAGCTCGATGCCGGGATTCGGATCGGCCTCACGGAGGCGGCCGAAGACCTCGGGCTTTTCGCCGGCCTCTCGCTGCGCTATTGATACTCCGGCACGGACACATCGTGAGCGGTCACTCCAGCGAGACGACGGATGGGCGCCGGCGACGAACTCCTGTACCGCGAGGTCCAGACCCGCAAGCCATGGTGGGTCTGGATTCTGGTTGTTGGATTGGGCGGCCTGATTTGGACCGGGTTCTGGATTCAGATCGTTCTCGGGCGCCCGGTCGGAACCAACCCCGCGCCGGACGCCGTGATGTGGATTCTTCTACTGCTCATGGGCGTCGCCTTCCCGGCTTTCGTCGTTTCCCTGCGACTGATCGTCGAGGTGCGGGCGAGCGAAGTCGTTCTGCGTTACATCCCGCTGTGGAGGAAACGGATCCCCTTGGGATCGGTACGGGGCGCCGCCGCCTGCCAATACCAGCCGATCGCCGACTACATGGGCTGGGGCATCCGATACATGCCGGGAAAGGGCTGGGCGTGGACGATCTCAGGGAATCAGGGCGTGCGCCTTGAGCTTGCGGGCGAGCGGAAGTTGCTGATCGGTTCCCGGAGACCCGACGATCTCGCCGACGCGATCCTCGTGGCGGCGTCGGTGGAGTGAATGTCGTGTGGTATGCTCATGAACGGTCGGGGCGCGCGAACCGGGAGAGAATCGCCATGACGAACTCGCATCAGATCGCATGGGTGACGGCCGCGTTGTTCATCGGCGCGCCCCCCCTGTTCGGGCAGGAACAGCCCGATCCGTTGCGCGGCCCGGCGGTTCCTCAGACGGTCGCACGCACGCTGGTCGCCAGAAACCTGCAGGGAGACTTCCTCCCGATCGACGGTCGACCTGAGAACGCGGCGATCGCCATCATGCAGCTCGACGGCGCGACCCGGGAACGGACTCGGGCCGTCGGGACAGAGCGAGCGGTCGCCATCGGGATGCTGCTTGTGGAACGCATCGATACGATCAAGGAGATCACGGACGCGAACATCGCCGGTAACCAGGCCCGCGGCACCGAGTTGCTCCAGGGGTTGTGGTTCGCGTTGGACGGTGAAACGCCGGCACGGTTCCCGCTGCTCAAGCAGCTTGAGGGAGCGCTGACGCCGGATCAGTCCGCCGAGTTGAAGAAACTGGTCGAGGAGTACTGGAAGGCGTGGGCCGACTGGGAGACGCGCGGGATGATGGAGGCGACGCCGGAACGGCGCCGGGAGGCGGAGGGCCGGATGGCGTTCGCGCTCTTTCAAAGGGAGGTCGGCGAGGCGTACGAGCGGACGCTGCGCCCGTACCGCGAAAGGCTGGAGGGCCTGTACACCGCCCTCGAGCCGACGCCGGAACAGCGGAGCGCGATCCGCGACGTGTACATCGACTTCATCCGGGAAACCCGCCTGCAGCCGACCCCGGAGCAACGCCGCGGGGCGGTCCGTCGCATCTACGACCTGCTCGATGAGGAGCGGCGGGCCAGGCTCTTCGACCTGATCGTCCTGCAGGTCGATATGGGCGGCTAGAAGGGCCGGGCGGGGGTCACGCCCCGGAATTCCGGCGGACCGGACACGCATCCGGCGCGCATGCGGCGTGTCCACATGGAGTTATGAACATCCGAACCGATCCCGCCTCAAGCGGCTTGACAGGGTGGCCGACACGTACTAAATATCTGGATAGAGATATTGACTGTTCGGAGCCCGCACCATGCCGATGCGCACCAGCGAGAACGTCAACGGACGGATGAACGATTTCGGGCGGCGAGTTCCGGGCGCGGCCCGCTCCGGAGCTGGGCTCGCCGCCTGCCT
>CAZMPE010000091.1:4402-8571 GCA_964567955.1 uncultured Phycisphaeraceae bacterium
GCTCCTGCCCGTTCTCGGAGCGTGCCGGGAGGAACCGGCGGTTCCGGCCAGCGCGGCCCCCGCCACGGTCGTGCCGATCTCGATGGAAGCCGCCGCGACGCTCTACGTCAGCAACTGCGCGGCGTGCCACGGGCCCGAAGGGCATGGCGACGGGCCCGCGGCGGATCAGTTGTACCCCAAGCCGCGGGCACTCCGTGACAGCCCGTTGCGGTTCGCCTCGACGGGCAGCGGCGAAGAGCAGGTTCTCCGGGCGCTGGAACGGACGATCCGCGAGGGCGTGCGGCGCAGCTCGATGCCCGGATTCGGCGGCGTGTTGACCGAGGCGCAGATGAGAGGACTGGCGATCTATGTCAAGACGCTCGGGACCGCGGCCAGCGCTGAGTGGCGGCGGCCAAGCCAGGCGGAGAAGCGATCGACGATGCCTTCCTATACGCCGGGCTACACGCTGACCGGGGCGGAGCTCTTCCGCTCGCTCAACTGCGTCGGCTGCCATGGCGAGAAGGGAATGGGAGACGGCCCGCAGATGGCGGAGCTGGTCGACTCACTCGACCGGCCCATCCACCCGGCCAACCTCGCCTCCGGTCAGTTCAAGTCGGGAGGTCGGCCGGAGGACCTGTACCGATCGATCGTCAACGGTGTGCCGGGGACGCCGATGCCCGCCTTTGGGATGCAGCTGCTCGAGGAGCGACCGGACGGCTCGTTGTCCGACGACAAGGTCTGGGCACTCGTGCTCTACGTGCAGAGCCTGGACCGCAACCCGCAACGCGCGGGGTCCAACTCGGGCGCGGAGATCGTGGTCCAGGAGCGGGCCGACGCCGCGATGATGCTCGAGCCTTCGCACCCCGGATGGCTGAACATCGCGCACACGCGCCTCGCCCTGCGCCCGACCTGGGAACGGCCGGAGGCAACGCGGGCGGTCGAAGTCGCCGTCGTTCGCGCCGGCGACGAGATCGCCGTCCGCCTGTGGTGGGACGATGCCACGATCAATGTCGGAGCGGATTCCGGAGAGTTCCCCGACGCGGCCGCCGTGATGTTCGCCATGACCGACACGGTGCCGGCCATCCCGATGGGGGTACAGGTTCCCGGCTACACCGGCGCTTCGCCCGTGAACATCTGGCAATGGAAGGCGAGCCGCCAGTTCGACGCGGCCGCAGGGTTCGCGCACGACTCGGACGAGCCGCGCATCGTGCCACCGGGCGAGTACCACGCCTTCACGCTCGTGCCGCCACGCCCGGTGGAGGACGCGCCGGTCAGTGCCCTGGGCATGGAGTTCGACCAGGACTACCGCGCGGTCGGCATGTTCAACCGGGGAGCGGAAGCGGCGGGCAACCCCAAGGCCGATCCGGAACTGGTCGGGCGGGCGGTGCTCGAGGCGAACGCCGAGGGGTTCGGAACACTGCTCTACCAGCCGTCGGAAAAGCAGCAGGCCAACTCGACGGCTGTGTTCTCCAACGGCCACTGGTTCGTCACGATGTTCCGGACCATGAGTACGGACGATGTGTCGGACATCAATCTGACAAGACCAAGACGGATCCCTGTCGCATTCGCGATCTGGGACGGCACGAAGTCGGACCGGGCGGGCCAGAAGCTGATCACCGGCTGGCACTGGCTCGTGATCGAGCCGGACTCGACCGCCGGGATCAAGGGCTCAACAGCAGCCGCGCCGCGGCCGTGATACGGAGGCTCCATGTCGACGAACAAGGTCAACGGAACGGGCCCGACGGACGCGGAGGTCTCGCGCCGCGCGTTCCTGCTGCTGGCCGGCGCCACGGGCGCCGCGATGCTGACGTGGCGGGACGGGGTCTTCGGCTTCAGCGGAGCCCCGGGGATCGATAACCCGCTGATGTACTACCCGTCGCGCGACTGGGAGCAGGTGTACCGCGACGCGTACCGCTATGACCGGACATTCACATTCGTATGCGCTCCGAACGACACCGCGAACTGCCGACTGCGGGCGTTCGTCCGAAACGGCGTGTTCGTGCGGGCGGAGCAGAACTACGACGGCGGCAAGGTCGGCGACCTGTACGGCAACAAGTCCACGGTCGCGTGGAACCCGCGCGGCTGCGCGAAGGGGTACTCGTTCCAGCGACGCGTCTACGGACCCTACCGGCTCGGCTCCCCGATGATCCGCAAGGGTTGGAAGCGGTGGGCCGACGACGGTTTCCCGTCGCTCTCGGACCGGCCCGAACTCCGCGACACGTACAAGTTCACCTCTCGAGGAACAGACGGTTTCGAAAAAATGTCCTGGGATGAGGTCTACCGCTATCACGCCAAAGCGGCCGTCGCGATCGCGGGAACCTACAGCGGCGAAGAGGGGGCCGCGCGCCTCCGCAAGGACGGCTACGAGCCCGAGATGATCGACGAGATGCACGGAGCGGGGACACGCACGTTCAAGCTCCGCGGCGGGATGGGCCTGCTCGGCGTGATGGGCAAGTACGGGATCTACCGGTGGGCCAACATGCTCGCGCTGCTCGATCAGCGGGTCCGCGGCGTGCCGGAGTCCGAAGCCCTCGGCGGGCGGCAGTGGTCGAACTACACCTGGCACGGCGACCAGGCGCCGGGCCAGCCGTACATCCACGGGCTGCAGACCTCCGACATCGACCTCAACGACATGCGGCACGCGTCGCTGCACATCACGTGCGGGACGAACTTCATCGAGAACAAGATGCCCGAGTCGCACTTCTTCGTCGAACTGATGGAGATGGGCGGACGGCTCGTGTGCATCACCCCGGAGTACTCCCCCACTTCGACCAAGGCCGACTACTGGCTGCGGGTGCGTCCCGGCTGCACGGACACGGCGGTCTTCCTGGGCATCGCACGCCTCATGATGGAGAAGGGCTGGTACGACGCGCCGTTCGTGAAGCAGTACACGGACTTCCCGCTGCTGGTCCGGACGGACAACCTCCAACGGCTGCGCGCCAAAGACATCTTCCCCGGGTACGTGCCCGGCCTCTCCAGGGACGGACCGTCCTACACGTGGCAGAACATCACCGACGAGCAGTACGCCCGGATCGGGCACGACTTCGTCGTGATCGACGAGAAGACCGGCGAACCGAGAGCGATCACGCGCGACCAGGTCGGCGTGCGCATGCAGGAAGGCGGCATCGATCCGCGCTTGTCGTGGACGGGCCGCATCCGCCTGGCCGACGGTTCGGAGGTCGAGGCGATGACGCTCTGGGACGCCTATGCGATCCATCTGCGCGATTACGACCTCGAGACCGTCAAGGAGATCTCCGGCGCCGACCCCGAACTCGTGACCCGCCTGGCCAAGGACATCTGGGAGATCGCCGCCAGCGGCCGCTCCGTCGCGATCCACATCGGCGAGGGCCTGAACCACTGGTTCCACGCGACGCTGGCGAACCGAGCCGTCCACCTGCCGCTCATGCTCTCGGGGTCGTTCGGACGCCACGGCTCCGGGTGCCACACCTGGGCGGGCAACTACAAGCTCGGCCTCTTCCAGGCCGCCAAGGGCGTCGGGCCCGGCATCGGCGCGTACCTCATGGAGGACCCGTTCCATCCGAACCTCGACCCGGCCGCCACGCCGTCGCAGATCAAGATCCGCAAGCTCACGAAGGACGAAGAGCCCGCGTACTGGAACCACGGCGAGCGCCCGCTGATCGTCGACACGCCCAAGTACGGCCGCCGCTGCTTCACCGGGCAGACCCACATGCCCAGCCCGACGAAGTTCCTCTGGTTCACCAACGTGAACCTGCTCAACAACGCCAAGCACGCCTACGACATGTTCTTCAACGTCAACCCGAAGATCGACTGCATCATCGCACAGGACATCGAGATGACGTCGTCGGTCGAGTATGCCGACATCGTCTTGCCGGCTCTCTCGTGGGCGGAGTTCGAAACCTGGGAAATGACGGCCTCGTGCTCGAATCCGTTCCTTCAGATCTGGCGCGGCGGGATCCCGCCGGTCCACAACGGCCGGGACGATGTCCGCATTCTGGTGGAGACCGCCGAGGCCCTCTCGAAGGAGACCGGCGACCCGAGGTTCGCGGACCACTGGAAGTTCATCCTCGACGACAAGAAGGACGGGGTGAAGGTCTACATCCAGCGCATCCTGGACGCCTCGACCACGACCCGGGGCTACAACGTCGACGACATCATCAACGGCAAGTTCGGCGAACCCGGCGTCGTGCTGCTGCTCTTCCGGACGTACC
>CAZMPE010000092.1:0-8570 GCA_964567955.1 uncultured Phycisphaeraceae bacterium
GCAAGATGCGCGACTCGGGGCAGGCCCTGAACTCGATGTTCTCCTCTCACCCGCCGGTTCGGGAGCGGATCGCCCGCCTGCTGGCCCTGACACGCTGATCGCGACGCGGGTCCGGGCGGGGCTCGTGTGCACTATCATCCCCGCGCATGACCGTCACGATCATCCGGTGGAGTGTCTACATCGCCTCGCTGTTCGTCTTTGGCCCCATCGCCGGCCTCCTGATGGCCGGGCTGAGGGCGCCCGACGGGGCTGGGGCCGGTACGCCGCTTGTCTGCACGACGCCGGCGATGGGCCTCCTGGCGGGCCTTGGCGTGCTCGGGATTGCCCTGATCCCGGGGTTGATCTCCGCGCGATTCGTGGGGGTCCGGGCGGGGATGGTCGCCGCGGGGATGACTCTGGCCTGGGCCACCTGGAGGACGGGGACATCCGACGAGTTGATCCGCAGCGCCGGCTCAGCCGAGATCCTGGGTTCCCTGGCTGTGGAGGGCGCCATTTTCGGGGTGCTCGGCATAGGGCTCGCGCTCCTGTTGGCCGGCTTCGGTCGACACGAGCACGCCGATCACTCCCAGGACTCGCCGACCATGACAGCCGGCGGGTCGATCGGTCACAAGGTCACCGAACACATCAAGAGCCTGTTCGGCGGCAAGGGAACACCGACGGCGATCCTGGTGGCCGTTGTGGTTGGAGGAGGGGTCGCATGGGTCATCGCTCAGACGCCGCTGAAGGGGCAGGCTGTCGGCGCCGCGTGCTTCGGGGCGCTCTTCGCGGCCGCGGCCGGTCGCCTGGCGGCGTACCAGGCCCCGCTGGCGACCCTGGCGGTGCCGGTCGCCTTGCTGGCGGTCCTCGGTCCCCTGAGCGGAATGGTGCTGGGGGCCGGCTTGGGAAACATGCTGGCGGCCGGGCGCGCCGGGACGCTCTTTCCCTTGGCGAATATCTTGCCCCTGGACTGGGTCGCCGGCGGGTTGATCGGCATCCCATTTGGCGCGTCGTGGGCCGGTTCGATGCTGGACAAGCGGATCGAAGGCGGTTCCTAGGGTGTGCAGCGACGAGAATCCGTCGTTCGCAATCCCTACGATCCCCCGGATCTCAGAAAACCCACCGATGAAGACCAAGAACACACCATCCGCAGCGGGGACGGCAGCGAGGCGCGATCCGATCCCGGACGTGCAGGCCAGCGCCGACTCGAGGCAGGTCGCGATCGACAAGGTCGGGGTAAAGGACGTGACCTACCCCATGTGCCTGCGGACGCGGGACGGCGGGAAACAGACGACGGTCTCCCGGATCAACATGTACGTGGCCCTGCCGCACTACCAGAAGGGCACCCACATGAGCCGGTTCCTGGAGGTGCTCAACGAGCACGCCGGGAACGCGGTGGAGCCGCTGACTCCCGACCGGATCCCGCAGATCGCGAAAGCGATTTGTGCCCGATTGAACGCGGAGATCGCTCATTTCGAGGCCGACTTCACGTACTTCGTGAACAAGCTCTCGCCCGTGACGAAGTCACAGGGACTCATGGATTACGCCGTGCGGTTCGTGGCCGAGTCCAACGGGCACGACGACTTCATCATGACGGTCTCGGCCCCTGCGACGAGCCTCTGCCCGTGTTCGAAAGAGATCAGCCGATTCGGCGCCCACAACCAGCGCTGCCGGATCGAGGCCAGCATCCGATTCACGAACATGGTCTGGATCGAGGACTTGATCGACCACCTGGAGCGTGCGGCGTCGGTTCCGGTCTTCGCGGTCCTGAAGCGGCCGGACGAGAAGTTCGTGACGGAGGCGGCGTTCGAGAACCCGAAGTTCGTCGAGGACATCGTGCGCGACCTGGCGATCCGGCTGGACGGCGATGACCGGATCACGTGGTACTCGATCAACTCCGAGAACTTCGAGTCGATCCACAATCACAACGCGTACGCCCAGCTGACCCGCGACAAGCGGTAAGGGCGGGACGGGCGCACCGTGTGCGCGGTTCGCTCATGGCCGCCGGGCGTGCCCCCGGGTCGGACCGGCTCGATTCGATGGACGGGGCTTTGTCGGACCGGACTGTGAACACCCGATCGTATGATGGGATCGAACCGTCATGCGAATCTCGCGCCTTGTTCCAAGCATGTTCCACCGGCGGCTTCTGCTGCTGCTGAGCGTGACGCTCGTCGCGGTGGCGGTGTGCGCCTTGCAGCTGGGCCGATTGACGATCGTCCACGGCGCGGAACTCAGGCGGCAGGCGGAGTCGCGGCTGGAAAGCCTCGTCTGGGTGCCGACCGTACGGGGGCGCATCCTGGACCGCAAGCAGAGGGTCCTGGCCCAGGATCGTCCGAGCTTTGACGTGACGGTCGATTACCGCGTCATCAATGGTGACTGGGCGGAGGTGTGGGCGGGCGAAACCGCCCGGAAGCTGCACCGATCGCGCTGGCGTGAACTCGGTCCGGAGGAGCGCTCCGAACTGGTACAACGATACCTGCCCGCGTACCGAGCCCACCTCGACCGCATGTGGGCCACGCTCGCACAACTGACAGGTGTCGAACCGGCGGAGTTGATGCGCCGGCGAACAGAGATCACGGCCAGAGTGGGCCGGCTGCGGGTGTCCGTTCAGAGCGCGCGGCTACGGCAGGATGTGGAAGCCGCCCTGGCGCGGGGCCGGGAGATCACGACCGAAGTCGAGGAAGAGATCGCACGCCGCTCGCTGAACCCGATCCGGGAGACACGCAGCCCCCACGTCCTGCTTCCGGATGTGTCGGACGAGGTTGGCTTCTCGCTTCTCCGCCTTGAAGAGGGCGTCGTCGATCTGAAGATCGACGGCCCGGCAGGGACTCATCTCATGTCCGTGCCGCTGCTCCCCGGCGTGACCGTCGTGCACTCGTCCGACCGCGAGTACCCGTTCGAGACGGTCCGAGTCGATGTCGACCGCGGCACGTTCCCGTCGCCCGTCCGGACCGCCGATCCGCTGAGCCTGACGGTGGATGGAGTGGGCACACGTGTCATCGGGTGGATGGGTCGCAATCCTCGGGCGGAGGACCTGAGCGCCCGTGCCGACCGGCTCGCGTCGGACCCAACGCTAAGGGATCGGGTGAGCGTGCCGGTGGGAGGGCGGCTCGAGGATCGCGGTCAATACCGTCCGGGCGATGATGTCGGTCGGGCCGGCGTCGAGTCGTCGCGCGAGGAAGTGCTCCGAGGGTTGCGCGGGCTGCATGTGGAACGGCTGGATACCGGCGCGAAGCGTGAAGAGCCCCGCGTGCCGGGCGGCGACATCCGATTGAGTCTGGACATCATGCTCCAGGCGCGGGTGCAGGCGGCGCTGTCCGCGGAAGCGGGGCTCGCGGTCGTGCAGCCCTGGCACACCTCATCGGGCGGCGAACCCAACCCGTTCATGCCGCCGGGAACACGGCTGAACGGCGCCGCGGTGGTGCTGGACGTCGATACAGGCGAGATCCTCGCGCTCGCCTCGTCGCCGAGCTTTTCGCGGGCGACGCTCAGGGATCACCCGGAGCAGGTCTTTGGTGACGACGTCGACATGCCATTCATCGATCGGGCGGTGGCCCGTCCGTATCCGCCGGGCTCGATCGCCAAGGCGCTGATCCTGTGCGAGGCGGTCACGCAGGGTGTTCACGATCTGGACTCGGCGATCGCCTGCAACGGGCACATGCTGCCGAACGACGAGTCGCGGTACCGCTGCTGGGTCTTCAAGATGACGCAGGACTCGTCGCGACAGACGCACAACGCTCAGTTCGGCGGGCCGCTTCTGGCACGCGATGCGCTGACAGTCTCGTGCAACATCTACTTCTTCTCACTGGGTCAGAAGCTGGGCGTGAACGGGATCACCCGCGCTTTCCACGATTTTGGGGTAGGTCGTCCGTGGAACCTCGGCGTCGGGCTCGAGTACGCCGGGGCCCTGGGCCGTGGCGGCGTCGAGGCGGCGCTCGAACTGGGCGACGCCATCCAGATGGGAATCGGGCAGGGGCCGATCTCGTGGACGCCGCTGCACGCGGCGGACGCGTTCGCGACGATCGGGCGGGCCGGGATTCGTGTCCGGCCGCGCCTGATCATCGATGGAGCCCCGCCCGAGCGGGTCGATCTCCGGCTCGATCCCGCGGCTGTCGCGGCGGCTCTCGACGGTCTGTCCGGTTCGGTCAACCGGCCGAACGGGACGGGCAACCATCTGACAATCGGGGGCGCCCGGGAACCCATTTTCAACGTTCCGGGGGTTTCGGTGTGGGGCAAGACCGGGACCGCGGACGCCCCGCCCCTCCTGCACGACCCGGATGGCCGCGAGGGCCCGCAGCCGTCGCGTGTCATCCGTGACGGCGACCATTCCTGGTTCGTTGTGCTGGTCGGGCCGGAAGGTGGGCGGCCGAAGTACTCGATCGCGGTCCTGATGGAGTACGCGGGCAGCGGTGGGCGCGTGTCCGGTCCGATCGCGAATCAGATCATCCACGCGCTGAAAGCGGAGGGGTATTTCTAGATGCTCGTCCGGGCGCTGCGAACCCTGTGGGGCGGCGGCGGCCAGCGATACGCGGTCAGCCTGTTCAACGTCGGCTGGCTGTGCGTCATCGCGGCGCTGGCTCTGTCGGCGATCGGGATCTACGCCGTCGATCTCGGCCTGAACACGGAGAAGGCGACCGCGCTGCTGGAGGGTCGTGCGCTCAAGCAAACGCTCTTCCTGGCCGTCGGCCTGACGGCCGGGGCGATGATCGCATTCCCGCATTACCGGATCGTCATGTACTTCGCGACGCCGGCTCTGCTCATGGCGGTCGCTCTGTTGGTCTTCCTGCTCATCCCGGTGGTGCCGCAGTCGATCGTGCGACCGGAGAACGGCGCCCGGGCGTGGATCAACCTGGGGTTCATGCGGCTGCAGCCCTCCGAACTCGCAAAGATCGCGTTCGTTCTGGTCGTGGCGCGGTACCTGCGGTTCCGAACGGAGCACAGGCGGTTCGCCGGACTTCTCGTGCCGGCGATGATCGCATTCATCCCGATCGGGCTGATCATGCTCCAGCCGGACCTGGGGACGGCGACACTCTTCGTGCCGGCGCTTTTTGCGATGCTCGTCGCGGCCGGGGCGCGGCTGCGCCACCTGACGATCATTGTGCTGCTGGCGGCGCTGGCGGCACCCGCCGCGTACCCACTCCTTCGGCCCCATCAGAAGCAGCGGATCGTCGCTCTGATCAACCAGATCCAGGGCGAGCGCGAGGGAGCCCAGACGATCAACTACCAGAGCTTCACGGCGGAGACGTATGTCGGCGCCGGGAGGGTTACGGGCAACAACGACGCTCATGCCCGCGCACTCATCCGTTACAACTACCTCCCCGCGGCGCACAATGACATGGTCTTCAGCATCATCGTTCTGCGCTTCGGGCTTCTTGGCGGGCTGGGAGTGCTGCTCTTGTACCTCGTCTGGCTCGGCGGGGCGTTATGGGCGGCGGCGCTGTGCAAGGAGCCATTCGGGCGCCTCGTCATCGTCGGCCTGGCGGCGTTCATCGCGGCCCAGATGTTCATCAACATCGGGATGAACATCGGGATCGTCCCGATCATCGGGATCACGCTCCCGTTCGTCAGCTACGGCGGTTCGAGCCTGCTGACCGTGTGGCTGATGACCGGTCTGATCTTCAATATCGCGATGCGCCGGCCGATCCCGCCGTACCGCCCGTCGTTTGAATACGCTTCCGACGAATGACGACCCTCGAACCACTGCCGCCCCCGCCCGAGTTCGCGCCCGCCGCGGGCGCACTGGGGATCGAGTTCGAGCCGGGCGATGTGGAGAGTCTCGGGAAGTTCCTGGCAATGTTGCTGGAGGCGAACCGGTCGTTCAATCTCACCGCCGTGACCGACCCCGCGCTGGCGTGGTCGCGCCATATCCTGGATTCGCTGACGCTCCTGTCGCTGCTGGCCGAGCTTCCCGAGGGCTCGACCGTGCTGGACGTCGGCTCCGGCGGCGGGCTGCCCGGAGTGCCCCTGGCGATCGTGCTGCCGCGGCTGCGGTTCACACTGTTGGAAGCGACGGGGAAGAAGGCGGAGTTTCTGAGGTCGGCCGTGGCCGCGCTGCGCCTGGACAACGCCGCGGTGCTGCAGGAGCGGGCCGAGGTCGCCGGCCAGGACCGTGGACAACGGACGGACTCCGGCGGTAGAGCCGAGCGATCGGGCGGGCACCGGGAGGCGTATGACGCGGTTCTGGCCCGGGCCGTAGGCCCGCTCGCGGTCGTGGCGGAACTGACGATCCCGTTCGCCAAAGTCGGGGGCCGGGTGCTTCTCATCAAGGGTCAAAGAGCGGCGGAGGAGCTGGCCGACGCCGGGCCAGCCCTCGAGGCCATGCACGCGACGCACGTCGGTACGGTGGAAACGCCGACCGGCCGGGTGGTTGTGCTGGAGAAGATCCGTTCGACGCCGCGGGCGTATCCACGACGCGACGGGGAGCCCAAGCGGTCGCCCCTGAGCGTAAAGAAGCCGACCTGACGTCCGGGGGCGGACAGCGGATAATCCCGTCATGCACCCAGAGCCCGCCGACATCCTTGGAGCCGGCGGAGCGATCGCGCGGGTGCTGGGCGATCGGTTCGAGGCGCGCCCCGAGCAGATCGCTATGGCGCGGGCGGTCTCGGAGACCATGGCCCGCAAGTCGCACCTGCTGGTCGAGGCCGGGACGGGCGTCGGCAAGTCCTTCGCCTACCTCGTTCCGGCGATCCTGCGGTGCGTTGAGCACAACGAGCGGGTGGTCATCGCGACCAACACGATCGCGCTGCAAGAGCAGCTCGTCCGCAAGGACATCCCCCTGCTGCGCGGTGCGCTTGAGCAGGCGATGGGTGTTGAGGCTCTCGAAGGGTTGCGGCCAGTGCTGGTCAAAGGGCGGGGCAACTACGTCAGCATCCGGCGGCTGCAGCTCGCGTCGCAGCGGCAGAAATCACTGTTCGTCGACCGTGGGGCGCTCCTGCAACTCCAGCAGATCGAGGACTGGGCGTACACCACCACGGACGGCTCGCGGGCCACCCTGCCCCGCATGGACCGGCCCGAGGTCTGGACCCATGTGGAATCGGACGCGGACAACTGCATGGGGCAGAAGTGTCCGCAATACTCGAACTGTTTCTACCAGTCGGCGCGGCGTGACATGAACGCCGGCAACCTGCTGATCTGCAACCACGCGCTGTTCTTCGCGGACATGGCGCTGCGGGCGGCGGAGACGGGGTTTCTTCCCAAGTATGACCATGTCATCCTCGACGAGGCGCACGGCGCCGAAGACGTCGCGGCGGAGCACCTCGGTCTCTCGTTGACGGAGGGCCGGGTCGGGCACCTGCTGCGGACGCTGTTCGACGAGCGCCGAGGCAAGGGGTACCTGGCTCAGTTCGCACGCACGCCGCTGGCCGTGGGAGAATCGGGGTCGATCGGGCGGGCGATCCAGCGCACGGTTGAGGCGGGGCAGGCGAGCCGACTCTTCTTCGGCGCGTGGGCCAATCTGATCGAATCGGGGCGGCTGCCCTCCGGTCGCGTGAGGTCCCCGGGCGCGGTTGAGAACGGCCTGACGCCGGTGATGCGGGACCTGGCCCTGGCCCTGGCGGCGCTCAAGGCCGAAGTCAAGACGGAGGCCGACCGGTTCGAACTCAACGCGTACAGCCGGCGAGCCGCGGCGATCGCCGAGGCCGCGGAAGTGCTGGTGAATCAGGGCCTGCCCGGGCGGGTGTACTGGGCGGAGGCCCACCGGAGCGAACGGGCGCGATCGGTGCGGGTCGAGCTGGTGTGCGCACCGATCGACGTTGGCCCGATCCTGAAGGAGCAACTCTTCTCCAAGCCGTACGGCGTGATTCTGACCAGCGCGACGATGGCGACCGGGCACGCGGCGCGTGCGCCGGCCGCGGTCGTCGGCGACGGGCAGAGTGAACGGCGCGTGGTCGACGTCGACGCGGAACCGGATGTTCCCTCCGAAGCGGCGGGTTCGAGCGGCTTCGCGCACATCATGGCCCGTCTTGGCTGCGAGGGCGCGCGGACGCTGCTGCTGGGCAGCCCGTTCGATCACGCCTCGCAGGTTTGCCTCATCGTGGAGCGGGGCGCGCCGGACCCGCGGGCGGGCGCACGCCGGGCCGACGAGCCCGGGTACGCCGAAGCCCTGTCGTCGTTGATCCTCAAGCACCTGGATCAAACGGACGGCGGGGCGTTCGTTCTCTTCAACAGCTTCGCGCTTCTGCAGCAGGTCTCGAGGCACCTCGGGCCGGCGCTCGAGCGGCGGACGATGCCGATGCTCCTGCACGACCCCGGTGCCTCGCGCGGCGAACTGCTCGAACGGTTCCGGGGTGATGATCGTTCGGTTCTGCTCGGCGCGGCGTCGTTCTGGCAGGGAGTCGATGTGCAGGGGCGCGGCCTGCGGAACGTGATCATCACGCAGCTTCCGTTCGAGCCGCCGGATCGGCCGCTGACCGAGGCGCGGCTCGAGCAGATCGAGGCACGCGGGGGGCGGCCTTTTTTCGACGATTCACTTCCTCGGGCGGTGATCCGGTTCAAGCAGGGTTTCGGCCGGTTGATCCGCTCGCGCACGGATTCGGGACGCGTGGTCGTGCTCGATCCGCGGCTGGTAACGAAGCCGTACGGACGGGTCTTCCTTC
>CAZMPE010000093.1:0-8565 GCA_964567955.1 uncultured Phycisphaeraceae bacterium
GGCACCGGCGGCCTGGGTTCGCCACTCCCGCCCGCGACCTTGACGGCTTCTTCCTCGTCCTCGATGGCGCCCTCGGATCCGGGAAAGACCGGGACCTTGTTGGCCTTGGCGGTGCGCTTGCACTCGACCTTATCGCCGAGCTTGCCCATGGCCTCGGGGCTGGGGCCGATGAACTCGATCTTGCAGTCGCGGCAGATCTGGGCGAAGTCGGCGCGTTCGGAGAGGAAGCCGTAGCCGGGGTGGATGGCGTCGACATCGGCGATCTCGGCGGCGGAGATGATGCGAGGGATTTTGAGGTAGGACTCGCGGGCGGGGCCGGGGCCGATGCAGATGGCGCGGTCGGCGAGGCGGAGGTAGGGCGCGGCGGCGTCGGCCTCGGAGTAGACGCAGACGGGCTCGGCGCCGAGCTCGCGGCAGGCGCGGATGATGCGGAGAGCGATCTCTCCGCGGTTGGCGATCAGGATGCGTCTGAACATGGCGGTGTGGTGCGGGCCGGTCTACGAGGGCTTCACGAGGAAAAGCTTCTGTCCGAACTCGACCGCGGTTCCGCTCTGGACGAGGACGCGTTCGATGGTGCCGCTGGTCTCGGCCTTGATCTCGTTGAAGACCTTCATCGCTTCGATGAGGCACACGACGGTATCGGGCGAGACGGGCGTGCCGGACGTGACGAACGGGGGCGCATCGGGGTTGGCCGAGGCGTAGAACGTTCCGACCATCGGCGACTTGACGACGATCAGGCCGGTCGTGTCGACCTCCGCGGGCGTGTCGCCGGGCGCGGCCTCCTCCGCGATGGGCGCGGCGCGGGCGGTGACGGCGACGGGAGCGGTCGGCATGGGGCCGGCGCCCGTCCCGTTGTAGATCACCGGCTGATGGTTGATGACCGCGCCGCCCGGCGTGCCGCGCTTCACGGTCACGGTCTCTTCCTTGTCCTTGAGGTCGAGTTCCGAGAGGTCGTTCTCGACCATGAGGCGGACCAGTTCCTTGAGCTTTCGTATGTCGATCATGTTGGATTCCAGGCAGAGGTCACGCGGGGCGGGACAAACCTCTCATCCGGGCCGATCGGCCCGATTCTCGCCTTCCGTGGCCTCGTGGCGGCGCCTCAGAGCGTCGCCCATTTCAGATCCTTGGGCAGGCTGCACAGATTCCTCGCACCTTTCTCGGTGACGACGTACAGGTCTTCGATGCGGACGCCGCCGACGCCGGGAAGGTAGATGCCCGGCTCGACGGTGACGACGTGACCGGCGACGAGGGTCATGTCGGGATACAGGCGGTTGAGGTACGGCGGCTCCTTGCTCAGGCCCAGGCCGTGACCGAGGCCGTGCCCGAACTGGGGGCCGTAGCCGGCGCGGGTGATGATGTCGCGGGCGATCCCGTCGACTTCGTGGGTGGACTTGCCGGGCGCCAACGCCGCGGCGGCGGTCTGCTGGGCCTCGAGGACGATCTGGTAGATCTCCTTGATCTTCGCGGGCCACTTCCCGAACGCGAAGGTCCGGGTCATGTCGCCGCCGTAGCCCTCGTGCGTCGCGCCCCAGTCGATGAGCAGGGACTTGCCCTTGGCCGTCTTGTTCTTGCCGGGGCGGTAGTGCGGCAGAGAGCCGGTCGGGCCCGCGGCGATGATCGACTCGAACCAGCACTTCGACGAGCCGCGGGTCTTCATCTCCGCTTCAAGGCGGGCGGCGATCTCGAGTTCGGTCTGGCCGGGCTTGAGCGTCTTGAGGGTGGCCTTGAGCGCCGCTTCCTGGATCTGGATCGCCGTCTGCATCAGGGCGACTTCGTGCTCGTCCTTCACGACCCGCATCGGGCCGATCAGGCCGGCGACGGGGGTGACCCGGTCGGGGCCGACGAGGGCGGAAAGGGAGACGAGTTCGGCGACGGAGAGGTGCTCGGATTGCACGCCGCAACGATCCGGGCGACGCTCGCGGAAGACATCGGCCACTGATTCGTGCATGCCCTTAGAGCGGATATAAATATCCGCAATAGGACGGACGGGCTCAAGTTCTTCCTGGTAGCGGAAGTCACTGATGACGACGGGGCGGCCCGGCCCGACGAGGAGGTAGCTCTCGCCGCCGAGGAAGCCTGTGAGGTAGCCGACGTCGAGGGGGTTGGTGACTAGAAGATGATCAATGCCGGCGCCGACGAGGGCTTCGCGCAGGCGGCTGATCCGGGGGGCATAAGGCGAGGCCGCCTTGGAGCGAGTCGACTTCGATCGTGTCGGCTTCTTCGCCATAGAGGGGGGCATGATACCGGGATCGGGGCCGATCGGCGACGGACCGACCGATGTCCGAACGTAGGGTAGACTCGCTTTTCCATGGCCCGACGGTCCGGTCCCCAGATCGCCGCGATCACCGTCCTGCTGGGACTGGCAACGGTCTGCATTGCGTATCCCCTGGTGGTCGCCGCGGGAAGCGCGATTCTGACCACGCCCGGGGTTCATCAAGGACCCGAGCCGGCGCTGTGGCTTGGAGCGGGGCTCCTTGTGCGGACGGCGCTGGCCGCGCTGCTGGTTGGGGTGCTGGCGACGGCGCTGGCCTGGCCCGGCGCGTGGGCGGCGCGCGGAATCGGGGCGCGCTGGCTTCCGCTGATGCTGGTTCCGATGCTGATGCCGAGCTACCTGGCGTACTCGGGTTGGGGGCTGCTTCGCGCGCCGGGGACGTTGCTCGGTGACTGGCTGATGAGCGGGCCTGGCGAGGGAGCGAACTGGTGGCCGGTCGCGGCGGGGCAGGTGCTCGCGGTGCTCGGGCTGTCTCTGTGGTCGTGGCCGCTGGCGGCGGTCGTGCTGCTGGCGGGGTTCCGCCGGCTCGATCGGGGCGTGCTGGAGGCGATCCGGATGGAGGCGCGCGGCGGGTGGAGCCGCGGCGTCGCGATCCTGTCGATGACGCGGACGAGCGTGCTGGCGGCGGTCGCGGTGGTGGCGCTGGTGATGCTCGGGTCGGCGGTGCCCTTCCATGTCGCGCAGTTCGAGACCTACGCGATCGAGATCTGGCGGCTGCTCAACGAGGTGCCCGCGGACCGGCAGTGGCGGGTGTGGGCGGCCGCGTGGCCGCTCATCGCGTTCGCGACGGTGGCGGGCGTGTGGATCGGGCGCCGCACGGTGGGATCGGACTCGTGGGAATCGGGTGATCAAGGACCGGTCGAGCGGTCGGTGCCGATCGGCGCGGCGGTGGTGTGGTTCGCGTCCGTCGTCGCGCCCGTTCTGCTCTTTGCATTGAGCCTGCGAGAAGCGAGGTCGCTGGTGCGGTTCTGGACGCTGAGCGACGAACAGGTGTGGACGAGCGCGGCGATCGGGAGCGCGACGGCCGTTGCCGCGGCGGCTCTTGCGTGCGCGGTGTGGATGGGCCTGAGCGGGCGCGGGGCGACTCGCCGGGCGGTGCGTGTGTGCGTGGTGCTTTTCCTGGTCGTCGGGCTGCTGCCCGGCGTGCTGGTCGGATCCGTGACGGCGGCGGCGTGGAACCGGTTCGGGGCGTTGTCCTGGGTCGCGGACTCCGGCGCGGCGGTGGCGCTCGGGCACATCGCGCGGTTCGGGTTCCTGCCCGCGCTGCTCGGGTGGTGGCTGTGGCGGACCGAGCCGGGCGCGGAGCGGGACCTGCGTGCGATCGACGGGGCGGACACGCTGGCGGGATGGTTCGCCGGGCCGCTGCGGACGCAGGCGGCCGCGATCTTGGGCGGGGCTCTCGCGGTGGGCATGCTCAGTTTCCACGAGATCGAGGCGGCGGTGCTCCTTCAGCCGCCGGGGCTGGACAGCTTTGCGCGGCAGATGCTCAACCTGCTGCACCAGTCTCGGATGGAGGACCTGTCGGCGGCGGTGTTGACGGTGATGGCCGGCGGCCTGGCGGTGTGCGGGGCGGCGGTGCTGTTGCTGTCGGGGGGAGTGGGGAGCCTCGATCGGAGGGGTTGAGGGCCGGGCCCGCAAATGTTGCGAACCAAAGCCCAGTTATGCTGGTATCAACCGGAGCGCGGAGCCCCCGTCTGATGGTTCAAGCGGCCACATCCCGGCGGCGCACAGGGGCTTTCGTCCCTGTGGCGGCCTGCGCGGTGTTCCTTGGCGGCTGCGGAGGGTCGACCGGCCCGGCGCCGCTGAACGTGGTCGCGTCGCTGGGGGAGGTGGGGACCTCGCCGGGGCAGTATGCGTACCCGCGGGCGCTGGACTGCGACGCGGAGTCGCTGTGGGTGATCGACAAGACAGCGCGGGTGCAGCGGATCGATCCGGAGACGGGGCGGCAGATCGCGGGCTGGCAGATGCCGGAGTACAAGCTCGGGCGGCCGACGGGCGTGAGCGTGGGAATCGGCGAGGGGGGTGTGGAGTGCGTCTACGTTCCCGACACGCATTACCAGCGGGTGATGATCTACCGCGTGTCGGGTGAAGAAGCGAAAGAGAGCGAGGCCCCGCCGCTGGTCGCGCAGTTCGGCGCGTACGGGACGGGGCCCGGCGAGTTCATCTATCCGACGGACGTGGCGGTGCTGCCTTCGCCCGACGGCGGGGGTGTGGTACGGATCTATGTCAGCGAGTACGGGGGCAACGACCGGGTGTCGGTCTTTGACGGGGCGTACCGGTTCCTCTTCTCGTTCGGGCGCAACGGGAGCGGGGACGGATCGGACGGCGAGGTCGAGTTCAGTCGTCCGCAGTCGATCGCGCTTGATGTGGAGCGTTCACGCCTTGTCGTGACGGACGCGTGCAACCACCGCGTCGGCGTCTTCACGCTCGACGGCGAACTGGTGCGGTGGATCGGGTCGCCCGACGAGCCCGGCACGGAGCCGGGGCGGTTCAAGTATCCGTACGGGCTGACGCTGCTGGACGACGGCACGGCACTGGTCGCCGAGTTCGGCGGTCACCGGGTGCAGCGGATCGACCTGGAGACGGGGACGAGCCTGGGTGTCTTCGGTGCGCCGGGGCGGACCGGCGGATTCATCATGAACCCGTGGGGCGTGGCGGTGCTGGGGCGCACGGCGTACGTCCTGGACTCGGGCAATAACAGGGTCGTCGGGTTCCCGTCCCCTTCGCCGCGTCGCGTCGCGCAGGGCGGCCGCCCGTGATCGGCTCTTCGACGGGAATGGTGCTGCTCGTCGGGGTGTCGCTGGGCCCGGTTCAGTTCGACACGCCGATCTGGCTGTGGCTGATCCCGGTGCTGTGGCTGGCGGCTCTGTGGATCGGCCGCAAGTCGCTGTCCGGTCTGGGGACGACGACGCGCCGGGTCGCGCTGGTCGTGCGGCTGCTGGTGATCGCGCTGCTGGCGGGGGCGATGGCCGAGCCGCAGTGGAAAGAGAAGTCCGAGGACGTCGCGGTGACGGTGGTGCTCGACTCGAGCAAGTCGGTTTCGCCGGCGTGGCAGGCGCGTTCGGACCAGTACGTGCAGGAGGCACGCCGGCAGAACAAGCGCACCGACGACCTGCTCGGGATCGTCGCGGTCGCGGAGCAGGCGCTGGTGCAGTCGCTGCCGAGCAAACTGACGACGGTGGTCGAGAAGCAGCTGATCGGTTCGGCGGAGGGGACGAACCTCGCCGCGGCGTTGCGGCTGGCGCTGGCGCTCAAGCGGCCGGACTCCGCGTACCGCATCGTGCTGATCACGGACGGCAACCAGACGCAGGGGAGCCTGCTGCAGGCGGCGGAGGCGGCGAAGGCGGCGGGCGTGCCGGTGGACGTGCTGCCGATCACGTACGCCTTCGACAACGAGATCGTGGCGGACCAGCTGGTGGCGCCGGCGACGGCGCGGATGGGCGAGAACATCAACGTCAAGGTCGTGCTGACCGCGACGCGACCGGCGCGGGGGCGGCTGAACATTCTGCTCAACCGCGAGCCGGTGGACCTCGACCCCGACAGCCCGTCGCTGGGGATGGAGATCGGGCTGGTCGCCGGGTCGAACGTGTTCTCGGTGCCGATTACGGCGGCGCGGTCCGGTCCTCAGCAGTTCGAGGCGATCTTCGAGCCCGCGCCGGGCCCGGGGGGCGTCGTGGACGACGCGATCCAGGAGAACAACCGGGCCCTGGCCGTCACGTTCGTGACGGGCGACGGCAAGGTGCTGGTGGTCTCCGAATCGACCGAGGACGCCGAGGCGCTGGTGCAGTCGTTGTCCCAGGCGCGGGTCGCCACCGATGTCGTCGACGCGGAGCAGTTCCCCGCGTCGCTGACCGCGCTCAACGCGTACGACGCGATCGTGCTCATCAACCAGCCCGCGTACAACTTCAGCCAGCAGTCGCAGGAGGACCTGCGCCAGTACGTGCACGACACGGGCGGCGGGCTGGTGATGTTCGGCGGGCCCGAGTCATTCGGGGCGGGCGGGTGGATCGGCTCGCCGATCGAAGACGCGCTGCCGATCCGGCTCGACCCGCCGCAGAAGCGGCAGATGCCGCGCGGCGCGCTCGTGCTCGTCATGCACTCGATCGAGATGCCCGACGGTCGGCACTACGGGAAGAAGACGGCCGAGGCGGCGGTGGATGCGCTGTCGCGGCTGGACCTGGTGGGGATCAACGAGTACGACCACCGGGCCGGGGGTTCGGCGTGGGTGCACGAGATGGGCGAGGTGGGGGACGGGTCGGCGGTGAAGCGTTCGATCGCGAACCTGACGTTCGGCGACATGCCGGACTACACGCCGTCGCTGCAGATGACGCTGCGGGCGCTGCAGGCGGTGCAGGCGGGGGCGAAGCACGCGATCATCATCAGCGACGGTGACGCGCAGCTGCCGACCAACAAGCTGCTCGACCAGTTCGTCAAGTCGAGGATCACGATCAGCACGGTCGGCGTCTACCCGCACTCGACGGCCGACCTGGCGCGGCTCAAGTGGATCGCGGACTACACCAAGGGCAAGCACTACGAGATCACGACGCAGGCGGGGCTGGCCAACATCGTCCAGATCTTCATCAAGGAAGCGCAGACCGTGAAGCGGTCGCTGATCTGGGAGGGCGATCCGTTCAGCCCCGCGGTGGTGCCGCTGCCCGTGGAGACGATGCGCGGCGTGTCGGCGGTGCCGCCGATCAGCGGGTACGTCGTGGCGGCGGACCGCGAGGGCGGGCCGGCGATGGTGACGCTGCGGGGCAAGGAGAATGATCCGATCCTGGCCTCGTGGCAGCACGGGCTGGGGAAGGTGATCACGTTCACGAGCGATGTGTCGACGCGGTGGGCGCCGGCGTGGGTGGCGTGGGGGCAGTTCCGTCCGTTCTGGGAGCAGCACCTGCGCTGGGCGATGCGCCCGAGCGGGTCGGCGAACGTGCGCGTGACGACGGAGAAGGACGGGGACCGGACGCGGGTGATCCTGGACATGCTGGACGCGGCGGGCGAACGGCTGAACTTCGCGCGGTTCGTGGCCCGGGTGGCGACGCCCGACGGCAAGGGGCAGGACATCACGTTCCGCGAGGAGGGGATGGGGCGGTACGTCGGCTCGTTCGATTCCAAGGCATCGGGCTCGTACATGGTGAGCCTGCGGTACGCGGCGCCGAACCCGGCGGGGGGCGAGCCGCTCGAGGGGTCGGTGCAGGCGGCGGTGACGCGCCCGTTCGCCGACGAGTACCGGGCGCTGACGGACAACACGCCGCTGCTCCAGCAGGTGGCGGCGATGACGGGCGGGCGTGTGCTGACGGGCAACGAGGTGCGCGACGACCTCTGGCGGCGGGAGGGGCTGACGCTGCCGGTCGCGACGTTCCCGATCTGGCTGTCGTTCGCGATGGCGGGGATCGGCGTCTTCCTGCTCGATGTCGGCGTGAGGCGTGTGCGGATCGACATCCCCGCCATGGCCCGCGCCGTCGTCGGCCTGATGTCGCGCAGCAAGGAGAAGGCGGGCCAGCAGATGGACTCGCTGCGTGCGGCGCGGGAGGGCGCCAAGGCGCAGATCGCGCGGCGGGCGCGTGCGGCCGACGGCGCGGCGCCCGAGGTCGCCTCGGTGAAGTTCGAGGCGACGAAGGAGCAGTTGAAGGCGACCGGCCCGGTGGCGATCGGCGGGCCCGAGCCGGCGCCGGCGAAGCCCGCCGCTCCGCCGAAACCGGGCCAACCGAAGGACGAAGGACTCTCGCGTCTGAAGCAGGCGAAGCAGCGGGCGCGCGACGAGATGAAGGACGAATAGAGGGCATGTTCTCCGTAGTGACTGTTTGAGGAGTTGACCATGGCGACGACGATCGATCCGCACACCAGCACCGAGGTCCGCGCGGCGTGCGACAAGTTCCGCGCGACGTACAAGAAGCTTCTCGACGAGATCGGGAAGGTGGTGGTGGGGCACCGCGAGGTGGTGGACGGCGTGCTGCTGTGCCTCTTCTCCGGCGGCAACGTCCTGCTCGAGGGCGTGCCGGGGCTGGGCAAGACGCTGCTGGTCCGGACGCTCGCGCAGTGCCTGTCGCTGCCGTTCAGCCGCATCCAGTTCACGCCCGACCTGATGCCCGCGGACGTGATCGGCACCAACATCGTGATGGAGGACCCGGGGACGGGCCGGCGGAAGTTCGAGTTCCAGCGGGGGCCGATCTTCGCGCAGGTGGTGCTGGCCGACGAGATCAACCGGGCGACGCCCAAGACGCAGTCGGCGCTGCTCGAGGCGATGCAGGAGCGGAGCGTGACGAGCGCCGGGACCACGTACAAGCTCGCGGCGC